>JBOGIN010000473.1:0-5730 GCA_050742275.1 Vicinamibacteraceae bacterium | reverse complement strand
GATGGTGGTCGATCGACTTTCACCACAGGCTGTTAAGGCTACAGGTCCCGCTCCGCCCGGGAGATCCAACGGCGGCGCTGCGAGCCCGCCATCTTCCCGCCGAAACACCAGAACGGCTCCACCGGCGCTTACGCCCAGAACGAACCCTTCCTTTGTGAACGCCAGGGAAGCGAAAGGACCACCGCCAGAAATCGGCACGCTCCACTTGACCTGGCCGTCGGAATGGAACGCCCAAAGCTGGTCGCGGTCGCCAAGATAGAGATCGCCGGCCGTGTCTATCAGCGGTGCGCTGAAGCAGGCCGCCGAATCAAGATCGGCCATGGAGCGTTGAGGCGGGCTTTCCCACAGCAGATTCCCGGAACGGTCGAAGGCATGGAGATGGGACGTTCCCGGTCCTCGGCCAGTGGTGACATATAGGTGACCCGCAGGCCCGATGACCGGCGCCGGAAGAACCGCGGCGCCCTCCAAGCGCGACCAGGAGAAGCGGTGACGCGCTGGCATGAAGAACGGCGCGAAATCCGAGTTTCGTGAATCCCGGTGCAGCGACGGCCACGCCGTCTGCGCGTAAGGGGCCGGCAACTCCAGATCCGTCAGCGTCCGCGAGGAAGACTGGGACGCAGGCAGGAGCACGCTCCCAACCCATACGATCAACTTCGCAACATCCTTCGATCTGAGTCCCATGGGCGGCCACCTTCCCACAGCGTTGGCCCCGGAACACGCTCCGAATCCGGCCTGTCCTATTGCGCAGCAAGCCAATTCGCCCCAGTTCGCGGAGGCCGTTCGCTCCACTTCCCGGGCATTATATTCAACCTCATCCACGATGACCTGAACCTTGGCAAACACGACAACCGGCGGCTGCCGTGACCTGCCCGAGCTTGATCGCTACTCAGTTGGGGGTATAGGATACGCCTCTCTGATCAATACTCGCGCGGTGCGGCTGCCGACAGGTCTGAAGGTTCGACGGCCCGTCAAGGCGGGAGACGCCTGGGGAAAGGGCACGGGCAGCGCGGGCCTCCTGGACGGTGATTCGGTCGGTTTTCCGGCCGCAGAACGAAAGGAGTCTCGTGATGAAGACGGTCCCCGTTGGGCTGAAGGTGAAAGGTACGGTCAAGGCCGGCCAGCTTATTGGCGCGCTAAACCCGGCGTTCGGCAACGCTTCAACGAATAACTGATATGGACGGGGCCGTCGCACAGTGGGCCGGCCCCTTTGACCCATCAACGCGAAGGAGTCTCGCCATGGAGAAGGTCACAGTAGGTCTGAAGGTCAAGAGTCCCGTGAAGGCGGGAGACGCCGGGGCAGAGGGCGCGGCAGTAGGCAGCCCCGGTGTCCTGTCGTAAAGTACCTTTGGATCCGTCCCGAGTCTTGTAGAAAAGCGTTCTGGCGTAACGTTCCTGCGGAACAATGGCTGACTTTACCTCCTCACGCGGCCTGAGACCACTGCTCGTTCATGAGAAACGCGGCGAGCTCCTGATGCCCGTCGATCTTGCGGAACACGATCTGCCCGACGGCGACGAGGCCGAAGAGCACGGTGAGGGCCGACGCTTCCGTGCTGAAGGACGCCTGGGTCTTCGTGCGCCGGCGGAATTCGCGGTTGAGATGTTCCAAGGCGTTCGTCGTGCGTAGCGATTTCCACATCGCCTTCGGGAAGCGGTAGAACGTGAGCAGGTCGAGGCCGGCTTCGTCGAGCGAGCGCGCCACGGGCGCACACAGCGCGGTCCACTTCTTCAAGCAGGCGTCGTAGGCCGCGCGCGCCGCCAGGCCATCGGCCGCGTAGATGATGCGATGATAGTCGCGCCGCAGTTCCGGCCGCGCATGGACGGGACACGCGTCCTCCAGGTTCCGGCCTTTGTGCGTCGTGCCGCGCTGCACGTGTACCGTCGGCCAGGCCTCGAGCGCCTTCTTGAGCCCGGCATGGCCGTCGGTGACCACGAGCCACGGCGCGGACAGCCCGCGGCGCTGCAGGTCCGCCAGCAACCCGCCCCAGGATGCCGTTGCTTCCGCCGCGGCCAACTGCAACGCCACCAGCTGCTTCTGTCCGCTCTCCGTCACACCGAGGGCGGCCAGCACGGGCACGCTGATCACGCGGCCCGCCAAGCGGACGCGCAGATGCACCGCGTCGAGGAAGAGCACGCCGTACCTCTCGTCGGTCAGCGGCCGCTCTTGCCACATGGTGAAGTGATTCTTCACGCGGGCGACGACGCGCGACACGGCGCTCTTCGAGAAATGGGCCTCGCCAAACAGTGGCTTCAAGGCCGTGCGAATGCGCCGGCTATTGACGCCGCCGAAGTAGCAACCCAGCAGGGCCTCATCCACCTCGCGGGTGCGTCGCGCATAGCGCGGCACCACCGTGCTCTGAAACTCCTGCACCGCGCCGTCGGGGCCGCGCAGGCGCGCGCGCGGGACCGTGATTGCTCGCGTCCCTTCGCGGGTCGTCAGCGTGCGCTCGGTCGTGCCGTGCCGATAGCCCAGGCGTGCTGGCGTGCGGACATGATCGTCGGCACCCAGCGCCGCGAGCAATTCCTCCTCAAGGACAGTTTCGATGGCGCGACGGACCCCGTCGCGGAGCTTCGCTTGAAGGTCCTGACGGAACTGAAGAACGGCTGTGAGGGCTGTGCTACTGTCCTGCATGGCGTAATCCTCCGCACCGCTTGCCGGCGGTGATCTGCTGGTTTGAAAACTCAGCAGGAGGTTACGCCATTTTCAATTTCCACAAGAAGCGGGACGGATCCGTACCTTTCGCGTATCGAGCGAGTCGGTAAGTAATTGCTATTGTGTGATTTGTGTTGGTGGGTCGTCAGGGACTCGAACCCTGGACACCCTGGTTAAAAGCCAGGGATCACGCGGTTGCACGCAGTTGCAGGCAATCTCCGGGCCCCCACTTTTTACCCCTATTTATCGGCCTACTTTGTTTCTATAGTTTGCTAGGCTTTGCAGAACGTCTTGCATCCCACTTACACATAGCTTACACTGCGGGCACGCTGGCTTCGCGCGGCCGTTCCACTCGTGTACCGCAGCGCGGTGTCGGCGCGATGCTCACGGGTTCGCGAAGAGCGGCTACGATTGGCGCATTTTCGGACCTCGGCGGCATCAGGGGACCTGATGACACCCGATCAAAAGGCCGCGAAGCGGCAACGGCGGAGACTCCCAACCACCGCTCGGGGGATCGATGGGCTGCGCCCCGAAGCACAGCCTGTCGATTGGTTCGATGCGACGCAGAAAGGGATCTCGTTGGCGTTGCACGTTTCGCCGGGCGGCGGGAAGACTTGGTATCTCTTCTACTCCGTCCATGGCCGACCGAAACGGCTGAAGCTCGGAACGTATCCGGCTCTGAGCTTGGCGGACGCGAGAGAACTTGCGTGGAGTGAGAAGAAGCGAATTCAGCGTGATGGCGTGGATCCGGTTGCGGAAAAGCGCGCCGCATGCGCGGCGGCTGAACGTGCGCGGGCCGAGACCATCGATGCCCTGATCGACATCTACATCGAACGCTACGCCAAACCGCGTAAGCGTACCTGGCGAGACGACAGAACGATGCTCACGCGGGAAGTGTTGCCGACGTGGAAGGGGCGGCCGGTCACGAGCATCACCCGCCGTGACTGCCGCGAGCTGCTACGCGCCATCGCGGACCGCGGCGCGCCCATCTACGCGAACCGGGTGTTCGAGGTGCTGCGCAAGACGCTCAACTTCGCCGTCGATGAAGAGATCATCCAGAGCAACCCCGCCGCGCGACTCACGAAGCCCGGCGTGGAAGCGGCGAAGCGCCCCGAGGGTGAGCGTGAAGCGAAATCCTATAACGATGACGAAGTGCGGCGGATCTGGTCAAACACCGAAGCGTTGCCGGCCACGGCGCGTGCCCCGATCCGCATGGGGCTCGTCACCGCTCAGCGGCCCACGGAGTGTTCGGATCTCGAATGCCGCGAGATCAGCGGCTCATGGTGGTCGATTCCCGGACGGCGAACCAAGAATGGGCGGACGCATCGGGTGTTTCTCACGCCGTTCGCCTTGGAGGTTTTGCACGGCGTGCCGCGCGTTGAAGGTGAGCGGTTCGCCTTTGCTGGCCGCCGTGGCAAGCGGCAACTGGCGGAAGCGAACGTAACCGCCTTCGATGGCGTACGGCGCCGCGAAAAGCCGCGCCACGCGCTCCGGCACACGGCCGCGACGAACATGGCGAAGCTTGGGGTGTCGAAACGCGACCGCGCGAAGCTGCTAAATCACACGGACGATTCCGGACCGTCCATCACCGAGGAGTACGACGAGTACGAGTACGACAAGGAAAAGCGGCTCGCGCTCACGAAGTGGGCGCGTCGACTTCAGCAGATCCTGGATGCGCACAAAGGCGCGAAGGTCGTGTCCATCGCGGCCGCGAGACGACCGAGGCATGCGCCCCTCAAGTCTCGGTATGCGAAAGCAGACTAGTGCACCGCCGTTGAGATGCGATCAAGCATTCGCTTGTGCGATCGGATGAGCGCTCGTGCTGGCTTGGTCCACTCGAAGGGTGTCGGGTTCTTATTCCAGGCACGGAGGTACGCGATGAGATGGTCCTGAAGCGCTCGCTTCGAGGCAAAGTCGGTGACGGAGAGGGACTACTTGGCCAAGATACCGAAAAAGCCCTCGATTTGGTTCAGCCACGACGCGCTCGTGGGCGTGTAATGGAAATGGATGCGCGGGTGATCCCGGAGCCAGGCCCGGACGTCCTCCGTGTTGTGCGTGGACGAGTTATCGAGCACAACATGGAGCTCACGGTCCGGATAGGTACGGGCCACCTTCTTCATAAAGCGGAGGAAGTCGACCGCGGTATGGCTGGAGCTGAAGCCGTGGGTGACCTTGCCCGTCGCCACCTCCAAGGCGGCGAACAGATCCACCACGCCGTGGCGCCGATAGTCGTGCGTGTGCCGCACGGCGCGGCCGGCGCGCAACGGGAGCGGCGGTTGGGTCCGTTCCAACGCTTGGATGGACGTCTTCTCGTCGACACAGAGCACCATCGCGTGTTCGGGCGGGCGGAGATACAGGCCGACGACGTCCGTGACCTTCGCGGTAAAGGCCGGATCCCGACTCACCTTGTAGGTGCGCGTGAGGTGCGGCTTGACGCCGTGGGCGCGCAGGACGTCGGACACGCAGCCGCTGGTTCGCCCGACCGCGGCGCCCAGCAGGCGCGTTGTCCACCGGCTGCGCCCCGCCGGCGGAGGCGAGAGCGCGAGTTGCACGATCTGCTCGACCATCTCGGGCGGCACGGCGTGGTCGCGGCGGCCCGCTTTCGGCTGGTCATACAACCCGTCCACGCCCTCCCGCACGAAGCGGCGCCGGATGCGCGACACCCCTTCCGGCGACACACGTCGAGCCGCGCCGCGATCTCCGCGCCGCCCACGCCGGCCGCACTGAGGAGAATGACACGCGCGCGACGGACCACGCCCGCGGGGGCCGACGCGCGGGCGACGAGGGCTTCCAGTCTCTGCTCTTGCTTACGAGTCGTTCTAATTCGGTGCGTGTGGGCCATGCCTACGAATTAGATCACACTCTTGACCCTATATCAACGGCGGTGCACTAGTGGCCGTCAGGCGGCACGTGTCAGCGGACCCACCCCAGCACCGCCACGATGCTTGTCGCCTCGTCCTCAGCACCGTAGAATCAAAGGCATGACGACCGCAGGGGTGTTGCCGCATATCTCCCTCGACGACCAGGGGCGTCCCTGGATTGACGACACCAACATTAAGGTCATCGAGATCGTGCTCGAT
>JBOGIN010000472.1:0-1894 GCA_050742275.1 Vicinamibacteraceae bacterium | reverse complement strand
GCGTACACCTCGTTCGGATTGGACCAATTGATGGCCACGACGCGGCCGCCGGTCTCATTGTTGACGAACAGCGTCTTCTTCCAGGTGCGGCCGCCGTCGATGGTCTTGAAAATGCCGCGGTCCTCGTTCGGTCCGAACGGCGATCCAAGCGCGGCGATCCAGACGATGTCCGGGTTGGTCGGATGGACGACGGCCGATCCAATCTGACCGGCGTCGCGCAGGCCAACGAACGTCCAGGTCTTGCCGGCGTCGGTCGACTTGTACATGCCTCGGCCGATGATCACGTTGCTCCGAATCGCCGCGCTGCCGGTGCCGACGTACACGACGTCCGGATCCGAATCGGAGACGTCGATGGCCCCAATCGAGCCGGTCGCGATCTGACCGTCGCTGATTGGCGTCCAGTCGTTGCCACAGCTCTCGGTCTTCCAAACCCCGCCTCCCGTTGCCCCCATGTAGAACGTGCAAGGCTTCGTGCGGACGCCGGCGATCGCCGTGACGCGTCCGCCGCGCTGCGGCCCGACGTTGCGCCACTTCATGTCCTGGTAGAGCTTCGGGTTGACGATCGGGGCTACCGAGCCGGGATCGGTCTGCGCACGGGGCCCCGACGGCTCGCCCGACAGCACCCTCGCCGGAAGATCCAACAGGGCGAACAGCAGGGCGGCAACGACCACGAGATGAGCACGACGGATTTGGCGCCAGGGCATGAGGACCTCTCTTCAGGGGGCAGGGCGCTGATTCTAGCGAATACGGGAGGCGGCTGTCAGCGAGTGGGCCGGGACGGGCGCTGTGCTATACTTATCGATTGCGCTGGCTTCGCTGGCGCGAGAAGGAGCATCCTGTGAAGGACGGCATTCATCCGGCATACCATGAAGTCGAGGCGCGGTGCGCCTGCGGCGCAACCTGGAAGACGCACTCGACGAAAAAGGAACTGCACCTCGAAATCTGCAACAACTGCCATCCCTTCTTTACGGGACGGCAGAAGCTCATTGATACCGAGGGGCGCGTCGAGCGCTTCACGCGGAAGTACGGCGCCCAGACCGTCGCGGCGCGCAAGGCGCGCGACGAGGAGATCAAGGCATCGAAGAGCCAACGGGCCGACGCGTCACGCGCCTGAAGCACGCTACCCCTCACTGAGCTCCCAAAGTCGCCCGGTGGACCAATCCGCCCGCCGGGCGATTTTCTTTTCCAGTCGCGCCAGGCGATATTCGACTCCCGCCCGCTGCTTCTCGCTGGCCGTCATCGTGAGCGCGAATCGGGCGTGCCGGCGTGCCTGCTCGAGATCGTGTGCCCGATGCTCGTGATAGATCGCGAGCGCCTCACGCGCCTCGCGCGCCGATACCGCTTCGCGCGGCTCGAGTGCCACGACCTGCTCCCACGCCTCCGCCGCCTGTGCGTACCGGCGCGCGCGCCGGTCGAGCATTGCCACGCCCCGCCACGCAGACGCACGCAGCAATCGCTCCGCGGCAGGATCCTCGGCTGCCGCACGATAGCAGGCCTCCGCTTCCACCAGCCGTCCGGCTCGCTGATAGAGGCGCGCAAGACCCAACCGCTCGCCGGCGCTCGCCGGCGCCTCGACACCGTTCTGCACCAAATACCGCGCGCGCGCCGTCAGCGCGGCCAGCGTCAGCAGATCGAAGCGATTGTGATGGAAGACCGCGGCGAGCCCACTCGGGTCGCCACGCCGAATGAAGGCGAAGTAGCGGCCCGGAATCTCCCAACCCGGCACATCTCCATCGCGTGCGAGCCCGACGAGCGCCTGCTCCAGCGCGATGAGCCGGCAGCTCCGATCGCCTGCGAGCGACGCCGTCCGCCAGAGCCGACGCGCCGCTGGCAGCAGGTCGAGGTGCGGCAAATCGCAGAGCGGCACCTCCATGCGGTGAAATGCGCCACGGAC
>JBOGIN010000471.1:0-4477 GCA_050742275.1 Vicinamibacteraceae bacterium | reverse complement strand
TCGCTTGACAGTCTGGCGCACGCGTCTCTTGTGATGGTCAGAGTCCGTTGTAGTCGGATCCAGGCCGAGGAGCGATTGCTCCACCACCGGGACGTGCGGACCGTCGATCTCCCACCGCGTATCGGTTTGGATCGGAGCATATTGCTGATCCATGTGGAACACCTCCCGCCGCCACTGGCTCCCGGCGGTTCAGTTCCGGCGATCACGGTTCTGGACTCCGGACTGACCGCGGGGCATCCGCTCATCGGGCCTGCTGTAGGCGACGCCCAGGGATTCGTGTTTCCGAACCGCGAGCCTGGCGATCAGGTCCCGAGCGGTCACGGGACCTTCGTAGCCGGCCTCGCGCTCTATGGCGATGTAGAAGACTCGATCCGGCGCGGTCACTTCGTCCCAACACTACGTCTCCTCTCCGGCAAGGTCTTCAACGACGACGGCACGGACCAGACCGAGTTCGTCGAACGGTCCGTGGAGGAAGCGGTTCGCTATTTCCTCGAGCACTACGGCTGCCGCGTGTTCAATCTCAGCTACGGCGATTCGAACAAGGTATACGATGGGCGTCACCTTCGTGGTCTTGCGTATACGCTCGATCGGCTTTCCCGCACGCTGAATGTCTTGTTCGTTACCGCGTCGGGCAACCGCGCGTTGAACACGCTGCCGAAGCGCCCGCGGGAGCGGTATCCAGAATACCAGTTCGAGCCCGACGGCCGGCTTCTGGATCCAGGCACTGCGCTCAACGCGGTGACCGTAGGTGGGCTGTCACGCTACATTGCAACGCGAGACGCTCAGCGACATCCGAACCACCTCGAGGACGTTCCGGTCGCTCAGATTGACCAGCCGTCGCCGATAACGCGTTGCGGTCCCTCCATCGGTGGTGCGATCAAGCCTGATTTCGTCGAACACGCGGGCAACGTCGCTGTCGATCGTTTGGGCCGCCCCCGGATGGGCGGACTTGGAGTACTCTCGCTGAATAGCGGCTTCGCCGCTGGCCACCCGTTTTGTGAAGATGTCGGGACGAGCCATGCCGCACCCGTGGTAGCGCACAAGGCGGCGCGACTTCTCGGCGAATTGCCCGATGCGTCGCCGAACCTTCTTCGCGCGTTGCTTGGGGCGCACGCGTCGTGGCCTGATGCCTGCGCCGAACTGCTCGATCAACACCGCAACCAAGAAGGCCGTGTGAGATTGCTTCGGGCGATCGGCTATGGTCGCATTCGTGAAGAGGCCCTGTATCGGTCCCTCGATCACACGGTCACGTTGGTCGCCGAGGAGACTATCGAAGCGGATCGCCATCATTTCTTCGAGATCCCTGTGCCGGCTGCCTGGTGGGATGGAGACAGACGGCGCCGTGTCGTTAGCGTCGCACTCGCGTATGCACCTGAGGTGCGCACAACCCGACTCGACTACCGCGCGACGCGAATCCGCTTCTCATTCGTGAACGCGAACGGGTTGGATGACGTGACCGCAGCCTTTCGACGGGATCCTGAGAATGGCATCGCGGAACGGAGCACCAACCGGTGGATCAGCAGTGACAAGAGAAGTTGTGGAACGCTGCAAGTATCGCGTTGGCGCTTTGGCGACTCCATTACTCGAAACCGGCTGTTCGTCGTTGTAACCCGCCAGGATGCGCCGTGGTCGCCGGTTGCCGACCAAGCGGAGAGCTACGCCCTATGCGTAGTGCTCGAAGATCGCGAGAAGGCTGAGGCTGAGGCTAGGCTCTATGCTGAAGTACGAGCGGTGCTGCAAGCCCGTGCCAGAGTTCGAATCAAGGTATGAAACTCCATTTCGAGCCCAACCTCGACTATCAGCTCCAGGCCATCGAAGCCGCCTGCGACCTCTTCCGCGGGCAGGAGATTTGTCGCACGGACTTCACGGTCACGCGCGATACGGAGGACCCGCAGATGCGCTTGGCCTTCGACGAGAATGACCTCGGCGTCGGCAATCGCCTTACCCTGCTCGATGACGAGATCCTTCAGAACCTCGCCGACATCCAACTCCGCTACGGGTTGCCGCCCTCAGGCACTCTGGCCTCTGGCGACTTCACGGTCGAGATGGAGACCGGGACGGGCAAAACCTACGTCTACCTGCGCACGATTTTCGAGTTGAACAAGCGCTACGGATTCGCGAAGTTCGTCATTGTCGTGCCGTCAGTTGCGATCAAGGAGGGCGTCTACAAGACACTCCAGATCACCGAGGAACACTTCAAGGGCCTTTATGCAGGCGTGCCATTCGACTACTTCCTGTACGATTCGTCCAAGCTTGGCCAAGTGCGCAACTTCGCCACCAGCCCCAACATCCAGATTATGGTGGTTACGGTTGGCGCCATCAACAAACAGGACGTCAACAACCTCTACAAGGACAGCGAGAAAACGGGAGGCGAGAAGCCCATCGACCTGATAAGGGCCACCTGCCCGATCATCATTGTGGACGAACCACAGAGCGTGGACGGAGGCCTACAGGGGCGCGGTAAGCAAGCGCTCGACGCGATGAATCCGCTGTGCACCCTGCGCTACTCGGCCACCCACGTAGACAAGCACCACATGATCTACCGGCTCGATGCCGTGGACGCTTATGACAGACGGCTGGTGAAGCAGATCGAGGTGGCATCGGCCACCGTCGAGGACGCGCGCAACAAGCCCTTCGTGCGGCTGGTATCCGTGAGCAGCAAACGCGGTGTGATCTCAGCGCGCATCGAGGTCGATGTGCAGACGCCGTCCGGCGTCCGGCGCCAGGAGAAAACCGTCTGCGACGGGGACCTTTTGGACCTGACCACCGGCCGAGCTCTGTATGGGGACTGCCGTATCGGTGAAATACGGGTCGAAAGGGGCAATGAGTACATCGAGCTACGCGTGCCTGGTGGGGAGCAGTATCTGAGGCCGGGCCAGGCATGGGGCGACGTGGACGCGTTGGCAGTACAGCGGGAGATGATCCGCCGGACCATCCGGGAGCACCTCGACAAAGAGAAGCGGCTGCGCTTGCACGGCATCAAAGTGCTGTCGCTCTTCTTCGTCGACGATGTCTCGAAATATCGGCAGTACGACGAGGACGGGAACGCTGTGAAGGGCGTCTACGCGCTTATCTTCGAGGAGGAATACCGCCGGGCGGCAAGTCTCCCCGACTACAACACGCTGTTCGCGGAGGTGGATCTCACGCTCCCGGCCGAAGAGGTCCACGATGGCTACTTCTCGGTCGACCGGAGGGGCGGGTGGACGAACACCGCCGAGAACAACCAAGCCAATCGGGATAATGCCGAGCGTGCATACAACCTGATTATGAAGGACAAGGAGAGACTGCTGTCGTCCGAGACGCCGCTCAAGTTCATCTTCTCGCACTCAGCTTTGAAGGAAGGCTGGGACAATCCCAACGTCTTCCAGATATGCTCTTTGCGGGACATCCAGACCGAGCGCGAGCGCCGGCAAACGATCGGCCGAGGCCTCCGTCTGTGCGTCAACCAGCAGGGCGAGCGCATCCGAGGCTTCGAGGTTAACACGCTCACCGTAGTGGCGATGGAGGGTTACGAGCAGTTCGCTGAGAATCTGCAAAAGGAAATCGAGGCGGACACCGGCATCCGCTTCGGCATCGTTGAGGAGCACCAGTTCGCGGCGATTCCGGTCGCCGCAGCCGACGGCACGACGGTGCCGCTGGGAGTGGAGCAATCCAAGGCGCTGTGGGAGCACCTGAAGGCGGTGGGGCATATTGACGCTCAAGGAAAGGTGCAGGACTCACTCAAACAGGCGCTCAAGGACGAGACACTCACCGTGCCGGAACCGTTCGTGGCGCAGCTCGAGCAGATCACTCGGGTGTTGAGGAAACTCGCGGGACGCCTGGAGATCAGGAACGCTGACGAACGCCGCCAAGTGCGAACGCGTCAGGCCGTGCTGCACAGCCCCGAGTTCAAGGCGTTGTGGGACCGCATCAAGCACAAGACCACGTACCGCGTTCAATTCGACGACGAGAAGCTGATCGAAGGCTGTATCCGAGCGCTTCGCGACGGGCCACCGATTCCGAAGACGCGCCTGCAGTGGCGCAAGGCCGATATCGCCATCGGCAAGGCCGGCGTCGAGGCCACCGAGCGAAGCGGTGCCGCGACCGTCGTGCTCGACGAGAGGGACATCGAGCTGCCCGACGTCCTCACGGACTTACAGGACCGCACCCAGCTGACCCGTCGCAGCATCCAGCGCATCTTGACCGGGAGCAAGAGGCTAGAGGACTTCAAGCGTAACCCGCAGGCGTTCATCGAGTTGGCCGCCGAGGCGATCAACCGGTCCAAGCGTCTAGCCGTGGTGGACGGCATCAAGTACCAGCGACTGGGTGATGAGCACTACTATGCCCAGGAGCTCTTCGAGCAGGAGGAGCTCACGGGGTATCTCAAGAACCTGCTCGATGCCGATAAGTCTGTGTACGAGCAGGTGGTGTACGAGTCCGATACAGAGCGAACGTTTGCCGATCAGCTCGAGAAGGACACCGCCATCAAGGTCTACGC
>JBOGIN010000470.1:0-6251 GCA_050742275.1 Vicinamibacteraceae bacterium | reverse complement strand
CCCGTGGTTTTTCCACGCGGCCGACCGGGGCGGCGCGGGCACACGCGGGCACGCCTGCCGGCGGCACGGGCGCACATGCGACGCAGGCTCGGATGGGTCGGAGCTATGCGCTGTCGGCTCCGGGCTCGATAGCGCACGCGAAGCTACGGCTCCTCCACTCTGAGGATCTGATCAGCTTCGATCCCCTCCAGCACTTGAACGGCGCCACTTGGCCAACGCACCTCGATCTTCTTGATGCGCCGCTCGTCACCCAACCCGAAATGGAGGCGGATGTCGTTGCTGCTCAGATAGCTCGCCGTGTTGTTGATCGCTCGCACCTGCACGCCCTGCGCCGTCTCGACACGCACGGACGCGCCGAGCCCGAACCGGTTGCTGCGCCGCCCGCGAGCCTCGACGAGCAGCCAGTGGCGCCCGGCAGACGAGGCGTTTCGCAGCAGAACCGGTCGACCGCCGAGGTTCGAGATCGCCACGTCCAGCGCGCCGTCGTTGTTGTAGTCGCCGACCGCGAGCCCGCGGCTCACGCGTGCGATGTCGAGGCCGGGACCTGCCTGGGCGGAGATGTCGGTGAAGCGGCCGCCGTCGTTTCTGTGCAGCAGATCGCGCTGAGCGTGCGTGAGCCGCGGCTGGTACAGGTGGATGTTGTCGATGACGTGCCCGTTGGCGACATAGATATCGAGGTCGCCGTCGTTGTCGACGTCGAACAGCCGCGTGCCGAACCCGAGCGGCCAGTAGCTGCTACCGAGACCGAGCGCCTCGGACGAATCCTCGAACAGGAGATCTCCGTGGTTGATGTAGAGGGTGTCGAGCTCGGCGGAGAAGTTCGTGACGAATAAGTCCTGCAAGCCGTCGCCGTTGACGTCGCCGCAGTCGGTGCCCATGCCCGCCTGCGGCTTTCCATTCAGGTCGTAGCCGACGCCGGCGCCGTAGGCCTCGTCCGTGAAGGTGCCATCGCGGTTGTTGCGGTACAGGAAGTTGCGGACGAGATCGTTGGCCACGTAGACGTCCACGTAGCCGTCGCCGTTCACGTCGCAGAACGTCACGCCGAGGCCCTTTCCGCCCGGGTTGGCGATGCCGGCCTGCGTGGAGACGTCGGTGAAGGTGCCGTCGCCGTCGTTGCGAAAGAGCCGATCCGAGACGCCGTCGAACACGGTGGGGCTGCAGTACATCCGGTAGCCCGGCTTCTTGAAACCGCAGTACGGATTGTCGGCGGCATCGAAGTCGACGTAGTTCACGACGTAGAGATCCAGGTCGCCGTCGCGGTCGTAGTCGAAGAACCCGGCGCTGCTGCTCCACTCGGCTCCCCCCGCGACGCCGGCCTTGGCCGTGACGTCGGTGAAGGTGCCGTCGCGATTGTTGTGATAGAGGATGTTCGGCCCGAGATTGGCCACGTACAGATCCAGCCAGCCGTCGTTGTCATAGTCGCCCACGGCGACTCCCGTACCGTAGCCGCCTCGTCCTGCCACGGCGGCGCGCGGGGTGACGTCGGTGAACCGCCCGCGGCCGTCGTGTCGGTACAGGACGTTGCCCGGCGAGGCAGTGCCACGGCCAACGGCCGCGCCGTTGACGAAGTAGAGATCGAGAAAGCCGTCGTTGTCGTAGTCGATCCACGCGACGCCTGACCCGAACGTCTCGACCATCAGCTTGTCATCGGTCGCGCCGCTCTCGTGAACGAACGTGATGCCGGCCTCGCGGGCGACGTCCACCAGCGCGACGGCTGCGTCTTCCGCCGCAGACCCGGGCCCAGACCATCCGTGGACCGACGCGAGCGCCAGCAGAAGGGTTGACACCCCCGCGGCTCGTGCGACGCGACGCCTTCTGCGGTCGGCCTTGCCGCCTGACGGCCTCGCCGGCGGCGGCAGCCATCGCATGTCGGATACCTCCGCGAAAGGGACGTCAATTCAATCGAATCAATGTAAGCTTTTACAGAACGAATTTTCTCGCGTCAAGGGAAATGTGGACTGCCGTGCTGGCCGATCGACCGCGTGATTGTCATCTGGCGCGCCGCAGGTCATCGACCGGTTGGTACGCGGCCGATGCCGGCTCATTGGGGGCGTTTTTGATCCCGGCTAGAGGAGTGAGGATCGGCTAGCCTCCGGCGCGCCTCTTGATGCGCCGGATCGATTTCGATGGCGCGCCGGTACGCGCGCCGCGCTTCGTCGCCGCGCCCTTTCATCCGGTTCGCCTCACCCGTCAAGAAATAGACCTCCGCTTCCAGCTCCTGGAAGTACGGAGAGCTCAGCATCTGGCTTCCATTGGGAAACACGCGCTCGAGTTGGTCGAGCGCCCTGTCGGCCTCGTTCTGGTGGAGATAGGCCCTCGCCAGCTCGACCCGCCCCTGGCCGCTCGAAGGATCCAGCTCGATCGCTCTCTCCAACACCTGCGTCGCATCTTGGGGCTTCCCGACTCGAAGGTACAACGCCCCGAGCGTGTGAAGCACTTCGGGCAGCATGGGCTCCGCGTGAAGCGCCGGCTCCAATTGGCGCAGCGCCTCGTCCGGCCGGTCGAGATCCAGAGACGCACGCGCGAGATGGAGCCGGGCGAGCGACAGGCCCGGCGCAAGCCTCGAGGCCCGTCCGGCGAGCTGCAGGGCACGCTGCGGGTCTCCGCGCAAGCGGTGGACCTCTGCGAGAAACGAGAGGAAGAGCGGGTGGTCCGGCAGTCCCTTCAGGCCTTCCTCCAGCTCCTCTCGCGCGCGGCCGTAGCGTCCCAGATCAATGTAGATCCGTGCGAGCGCGAAGCGCGCCCAATGCAATTGCGGATCGAGCGCGAGGGCTTGGCGCAACTCGGCCTGCGCGTCGCCGAGGATCTCGGGGGATGCGCGCGTGCGGAACGCCACGCCGAGCAGCATGTGCGCCTCGGCCGATTGCGCATCTTCGGCCAAGAGCTCCTTCAACAGCGGGATCGCCTGCTCGTGGCGTCCGTGGCGCACCTGCGCTCGCGCGGTTGCGAGGCGCGCCTCGAACGACGCAGACCGTTGGCTCGACGCGCGAGTGCTCGCTGCCGTGGCGGTGGCGCGCAGGCAAGCGGCGCTCGGCGCGCAGATCCTCGGCGGACCGGTGTCGCCGCCCTCGCCCAAGGGCGCGACCAGCAGTGGCGCCAGACCGGCGACCACCAGATGGAGCATACCGGCGGATTATAGCAGCCGCCCCGGCGGCGCCCAGACCCGGGCATTTTTCCTGCTTGACGCGGTCCAGCGTCTCTTATAAAACCATACATTGATTCGTTTGAACACTTCGGGCCATACGCTGTCGCACGCAAGGCGGCCGAGTCGCGATCCCGACAGGTGAGGGACGTTGGCAACCTTGCGGGCACGCGCAAGGTCTGTGGGGAACGTGCATGGATGAACTGCATCGTAGGACGGCGAGCCCAGCGGTCGCTCTTCGCTGGCAATGCGGCGCTCTTGTCCTCATCCTGGGACTCGTGCTTCCGCCGGGCGTCCGGGGACAGTCGGCCCTGTCCACGATTCGCGGAACGATCGTCGACGCCTCGGACGCCGTCGTTCCCGGCGTGGATGTGATCGTGACCGAAGTCAGCACGAACGTGGTGACGCGCCACGTCGTGTCGGATGAGCGTGGCAACTACGAGATGCCCGACCTGAAGCCTGGCGTCTATCGGCTGACCGCGGAGCTGGCGGGCTTCAAGTCGTTCATCGCCGAGGGCATCGTGCTCGACAGCGGACAGGTCCGGCGCATCGACATCGCGCTCGCGATCGGCGACGCCGCCGAGCACGTGACCGTCGAGTCCGGATCAGCCGTCATCACCACCGACACGGGCACTGTCAGCGGATCGGTGACCTCGCTCCAGTACAAGGATGCGCCCATCGTGGACGTGATTCCCTATCCCGGCTGGCAGGGCCTGCTCAGCACGCTGCCCGGCGTCGTGGGCCAGGGCTGGGACGTCTCCATCGCGGGCCAGAGCGGAACGGGGATCACCCTGCAGGACGACGGCGTGCAGAACGACCGGTCGGGCAGCCAGTCGGTGAACATGAACACCTACGAGGAGGTCAGGGTCGTCACGGTGAACAACACCGCCGACCAAGCGCGTGCCGCCAGCCTCAACACGACGACCAAGCGTGGCTCCAACACCTTCAGGGGAGCGGCATACTACAAGCATACGAACTCCGCGCTCGGCGCCCGAAGCTTCTTCGCGCCAGAGAAGACGCCCTACAAGTTTCACGATGCCTACGTCGAGCTGGGCGGGCCGATTATCCGCGACCGGACGTTCTTCTACGTCGGCTGGACGCACATCGACGTGCCGGCGAGCTCGTTCCCGATCGCGAGCGTCCCAACCCAGAAGATGCGCCAGGGCGACTTCTCGCAGCTCGGCCAGGCCATCGTCGATCCGCTGACGGGGCAGCCGTTCCCGAACAACCGCATTCCGGCCAACCGGATCAATCCGATGTCGCAGCGGGTACAGGACCTCTACCTCCCGGAGCCGAACCTGGGCGCTCCCGACGAGTTGACGAACAACCACGGCTATCTGTTCCCCTATCCAGACGACTACTACCTGGCCGACTATCCGACGTTCCGCGTGGACCACAACCTGACCGGGAACAACTCGATGTTCTTCCGGTACATGTACTACTATTCACCCTACGTGCTTCCCAACGATCTGCCTGGATTCGCGAGGACGAGGACGCGCTACCACGACAAGGCGGTCTTCTCCGACACGCACGTCTTCTCACCGACGCTGCTCAACACGTTCCGCTTCGGGCTGAACGGGAACGACGTGAAGGATGGCATTACGGTCGACGGCTTCACGCCCCCATTCGGAGACGAGGCGGTTGCCGCCATCGGCTTGCAGGGCGTCAACCCGGGTGGCCTGACGGCCGCAGGCTTCCCCCGAATGGACATCGCCGGCCTCACGTCGCTCGAGACCACGCCTGGCGGGATCGACGAGGATGGCTACGATTGGTCGATCGACAACGGCGTGACGTGGGCCACGGGCAGGCACGTCGTGAAGTTCGGCGTTCAGTACAACAAGTTCAACACGTCCCGCGCCGTCGCCGAGGAAGGCACCTACGGCGCCTTCGACTTCGACGGCACGTACACCGGCATCGGCTACGCTACTTCCTGCTCGGCATGCCGTTCAGCAGCACGCGCCGTGATCCGCTGCAGGATCGCCGGCTCCGGGCGAGCGAGCTCGGTCTGTACGTCATGGACACGTTCAGGCTCACATCCAACCTCACTGTCGACTACGGGCTCCGGTGGGACTACTTCGCCTCGCCGAGCTACAGCGACGGTCTCCAGTACAACTGGGATGCGCAGACGGGCGCCGTGATCGTGCCGCGAGAGGCGCTTCCATCCGTCGCCTCGCTCTACCAGGATGCCATCACCGTCGAAACCGGCGACGTGGTCCCGAATGCGCAGACGAGCAACTTCCGCCCGAGGCTCGGCGTGGCGTATCGCATGCGGGACGATCTCGTCCTACGCGGCGGATACGGCGTCTACACCGAGCGCCTGGACCCATTCGACCGCGCCAACGGCGGCGGTCCCTTCGACATCGAGGAGACGTACTTCAACCGCCTGGAGAACGGACGTCCGCTCTTCAGCTTCCCCAACCCGTTTCCCGAGTCGATCGCGGAAGCCACCGTCCCGTCGCAGAGCGTCTCGGGCTATCCGATGACCGTGCACAACGGCCACATCCACCAGTTCAACGTGAGCGTGGAGCAACAGATCGCCGATGTAGGATTCCGCCTCTCCTATGTCGGCTCCCGCAGCCGCGGACTCAACTACACACTCGACATCAACAAGCCGGCGCCGAGCGCCATCCCCTTCGCCCCCGAGCGGCGACCCTATCCGCAGTTCGTCGACGCCTCCTTCGTGCGCGAGGACGGCAGCGCCAACTATGACTCGACGCAGGTGGAGGTTGTCCGCCGCGCCGGCCTGATCACGTTCAACGCCAATTACACCTGGTCCTCGAGCCTGCAGAACTTCCTGAACATCGAGAACCCGTATGACGTGACGAGCCACTGGAGCCGAGACGATTCCAATCCCCGCCACCGCGCCGTGATCTCCACGATGATCGAGCTCCCGTGGGGCCGCGGGCAGCCCTTCCTCGGCAATGCGCCGGCGGTGGTGGATTACATCCTCGGCGGATGGCGGGTGCAGACCATCAGCTACTTGGCATCGGGCAAGCACTTCTCCCCTCAGTTCTCCGGCTTCGATCCCTCCGGCACCAACACCTCCGGCGGGCTGCCGGATCGCGTGTGCGACGGCAATCTGCCGGGAAGCGAGCGGACGATCGATCGG
>JBOGIN010000469.1:0-2308 GCA_050742275.1 Vicinamibacteraceae bacterium | reverse complement strand
CAGGCCGCGCGTCGCTACACGAAGAACCCATAGGTCAGCAACAGATCCTGCAGCCATGTCAGCCACGTGAGCGACCAGCGTCGCGCGGCTGCTTCCGCCTGTGGCTCCGCCGACCATGAGTTGTTCGTGGTGTTCACGTCGAGCGCCAGCACGCGCTTCGGGTCGACCTGCACGGAGACGACCCGGCTCGGTCGGTTGTAGACATACGCGCGCCAGCGGTCGCGGCCGTCCCACCGCTCACGGACGCGCTGCCCATCAGCGAACGTCACGACGACATCGACCGGAAAGACCGCCTCGCCGTATCGTCGCACGACGATGCGGCTCCGATAGCGCGCCCGCGGGTCCGAACGCTCCTCGTGGAACACGAGCCCTTCCGGTCCTTCGACGAAGCCGCGAAGCGGAGCTTCCTCAGACGCGGCATCCTGGACTCCGTAGTCGAACACGTTCGACGAGCGATACACCTGATCGAAGAACCAGCGCAGGTCCTGACCGCTCACCTCGTTCGCCACGGCGAAGAAATCCGCGGGTGCCGGGTGCGTGAAGCTGTAGCGTGAATAGAACGTCGACAGGATCTTCTGCAGCGTCGGCCATCCGAGGTACCGCTCCAGAGTCTCGAGCCACAGCGCCGTCTTGCTATACGTAATCGTTGGGTGCGTTCCCGGAAAGTATCGCCAGGTTGGCGTCTGCGGCACGTCCGATTCGGCGTCGAGCCGGTAACGCGCCAGCCCGTGGCCGCTCAGGCGCGAGATCGGCAGGTCGCGAATCATCCACGGGACGAATCCCCCGAAGAACCGCACCGTCTCGTATCGCGGAAAGGCAATGGACATCACGCGGGACGTCGAAAAGGTATTGATGCCCTCGTCCAGCCAGGCATTCTCGAACTCGTTGTTCCCGACGACTCCGTACCAGAACTGATGCCCGCACTCGTGAACCGTCACGCCCTCGGGACTGCCAGAGTCTCGCGGCTGGAGCCAGCGTGTGCCCGACGTAAACAGCGTCGGATACTCCATGCCGCCGCTGCCGCTCTCCCATGCCGGGTCGATAACCGTGACGTGGTCGTACGGATACGGTCCGTACCACTCGCCGTAGTAGCGAAGCGCCGCACGTGTCGCCGCGAAGTGCCGCTCCGCTTGCGTGACATGCTCTGGCTGCAGCAGCAGTCGCATTTCCACGGGTGGGAGCCGCGCGTGCTCGAACCGCGCGCGCCGCTCCACGAAGTCTGGGCTCGTCGTCCACGCGAAGTCGTGCACGTCCTCTGCGAGGAACCGGTGCGTTGTCGTCTCCCCGTTGTCCTGCGTGCCGGCGGCTCGGCCTGTCGCACCGACGACCCAGCCACGCGGCACACGCAGGCGAACGTCGTAGGTGCCGTAGTCAGCGAAGAACTCCGTCGCGGAATGAAACTGGTGGGTCGGCCACCCGCCGTCGGCCAGTACGGCGATCTTGGGAAACCACTGCGACAGGAAGAAATAGTCACCGCGCACCCCCGTCCTCGCAAATGTCCGCGGCACCTGCGCGCGCCATTCGATCTCGAGGTTGACAGTGGCGCCAGGCGCGACGGGCGTCGGAAGCGGCACGCGCAGCACCGTCCTGTCCTCCCGATTGCCATCGTCTGGCGACACGAAGCCAATCTGGCGCGTGAGGTCGACCGGCGGCGCGGCTCCGAAGAGGCGGACGACGCGGACGTCGCTCCACCCCCATTCGCCTGGCCCGAGATGGGCGAGGTCGGAAGGCTCGATCAGGCCGCCGAGCTCCCGCTCCCGCAACCAGCTCGAACGCGTGTTGCGCCACGCGTTGTAGTAGAGATGCAATCGCAGCTCCGACGTTGGCGCGCTCGTGATGTTGCGCCACGTAATGACCTCGCGCCCCTCCAACAGCCGCCGCGACGGGTGGAGCGTCGCGTCGATCGCGTAGCTCGCGTTTCTCGGGGAGCGCGCGGGGGTCTCCACGGTCTGGGCGTGGAGGGTGGTGGAGGAGCCTGCAAGCGGGATCGTGAGGGGCAGAGCCCCTTGGTTGGTGAGCACGCCTGCCGCGAGACCGACCCCGATCATGCCGCGAAGGACGATGCGATATGTCATGTCGCTGCTCGATCGCGCCCGGCGCCCCACGACTGCGCCGGTGCGGATGTGTAAGAGAGTATAATCCGCGTTTCCAGCGGCGCGGCTCGAGCCGTGACGCGAGAAGGTTCGGCGCGTTCCCCGAACGCGCCGTAAGCCCAATACTGTCCATTTGACGGGGCGTCGCCCACCCTGGACGTAGCGCGGGGCCTTCAGAGTGTGTGAATGAATTCGTGGGGTCCGCCTTTAGGCGG
>JBOGIN010000468.1:0-2813 GCA_050742275.1 Vicinamibacteraceae bacterium | reverse complement strand
CGTTCACCGCCTCCGGCGCCTACGGCAGCTCCGCGTTCACCACTGATCTCTCGAGCCCGGACTTCGGCGAGTGGAACCAGGAGGTGTCGGACCCGCGGAACATCCAGATAGCGGCGCGCTTCGAGTTTTAATGTGCCTCACGCCACGAGCCGGAGGGAACGTCTTGCCGACGACGCGCGCGGGGGTCGCGCTTGTCGCCTTGCTCGTCCTGATCGCGGCACGCGCGGAGACAGCACCGCAATCGCCCGCTTCGCTGGAAGGTGATCCGTTTGGCCCGCAGTCCACGCTGCGCGCGCCGGACATGCCGCGCAAGGAGGACGTCAATCGTGCCATCCAGGCGCGCGACTGGACGCGTGTCGAGCATTTGCTCGTCGAGGAGGTCGACCGCCGGCCAGATGCTCCAGACGTCCTCGAGCTTCTCGCGCGCGTGTTCCTGATCGATCGAAAGCCGCTCAACGCCGCGATCGCCATCAAGAAGGCCGAGGCGCTCGAGCCGCTCGATGAGACGACACGGTACGCGTTGGTGCTGGCGTACGTCGCGATGAAGCGGCACGATTGGGCACGCCCCGAGCTCGAACGGCTCGTCGCCTCGAGCCCCGATGAGCCCAGGTATCAGTACTGGCTCGCGCGACTCGACTACGACGGCGGCCTGTACGCGTCGGCCATCGAGCGCCTGGAGGGCGTGATCGCCCGGGACCCTGCCTTCGTCCGGGCGCACGACAACCTCGGCTTGTGCTACGAGGCCCAGAACCTGCCGGAGAAGGCGATTGCGCACTACCGTACGGCCATCGAGTTGAACCGCCGGGCAGAGACGAGGTCGCCCTGGCCGCCGCTCAATCTGGCCTTGTTGCTACACGGTCGCGGCGAGCTCGGCGAGGCCGAAATGCTGCTGCGAGAAGCGGTCCGATACGACCCGGCCTCCGCGCGGGCGCTCTACGAGCTGGGCAGCGTGCTGGAGGAGTTGGAGCGCGTCGACGCCGCCGTCGAGGCCTTGGAGCGTGCGGCATCGCTCGACGCGTCGTATCCCGAGCCGCACTACGCCCTGGCGCGTCTCTATCGGTCGCAAGGGCGCGCGAAGGAGGCGCGTCAGGCGCTCGCGACGTTCAAGCGTCTCGACGCCGTGCGGCAGGAGGCGAGACCGTGACGCGGCGCATCCTCGTCTTGCTTCTCTTACCGCTCGTCGCGGCGGCCGCGACGGCGGAGTCACGGCAGACAGCCACTCGTGGCGCGGCGGCGGCTCCGGCGACGTTGCAACGGATTGCGGATCTCGTCGGCGACGACCTCGCGGCCGCCAAGGCAGCGGTTGACGCCGCCCTCGCGTCCTATCCATCGGATGCCGCGCTTCACAACCTCGCCGGCGTGGTCAGCGCACGGCAGGAGGCGTCTGCGGCCGCCGAGTCGCATTTCAAGACGGCTATCCGGCTCGCCCCGCGGTCAGCCGGCCCATACGATAACCTTGGCCGTCTCTAGCAGGAGCGGGCGGGTGTCGACGACGCGGCGAAGACGAAAGCACTCGCGACCTACCGCCAGCTTCTTCGCGTCGATCCCAACAACGCGGAAGGGCTCTATCAGGCGGCGTTTCTCCTGGCCGTCGAGGGCCAGTTCGAAGAATCACGCGCGCTCGTCGGCCGGTTGCCAGAGGACGCGCAGGCACGGCCGCAGGCGTTGGCGGTGCTGGCGGCCGATCTGGCGGGCCTCTCGGAGCGGCAGGCGGCAGCCGGCGTGGTCTCCAGACTGGCCGCGCACCCGGAGCTCTCCGTACAGGACGTGGCGAGCGTGCTGCCAGCGCTCGATCGCGCGCCGGAGGACGAGACCGCGCAAGCGCTGTTCGAGGCGCTCGATGACCGTGGTCTGGCGACGCAGGCTCTGCTGCATCGACTGGGTCGGATTCATGCGGCGCATGACAGGTTCGTCGACGCGCACGCGGTGCTCGAGCGTGCCGCGCGGGAGGCGCCGTCGGCTCCCATCCTGCTGGATCTGGCGCGAGTGAGCGACAAGCTGGGTGAGCTCCGGCAAGCCCTTGGATACCTGGCGCACGCGCGCGAGCTCGATCCGGAGAACGCCGCCACACATTTCCTCTTTGGTGTCATCTGCGTGAAGCTCGATCTCGGCAGGGAGGCCTACGACGCGCTGACGAAGGCCGTCGCGCTCGATCCAGACAACGCGCTCGCGACGTACGCGCTGGGCGCGGTCTCGATTCATCGTCGCGATCCATCGGAAGCCATTCCACGCTTCGAGAAGTACGTCCAGCTCGTGCCCGACGATCCGCGCGGCCGGTTCGCGCTCGGCGCTGCCCGCTTCTACAGCAATCTGTTCGACGAGGCCAGGCAGGATCTCGAGCAGGCGGCGAAGGCGCCGGAGACCGAGGCGGGCGCCCGCTACCTGCTGGCGCGCATTGCACGCCAGACCAACGATCTCGAGACCGCTGCCCGGGAGCTGGATGAGGTGCTCAGGGCAGCGCCGGATCACGCAGACGCCTGGGCCGAGCTCGGCCTCGTGCGCCTGCGGATGGGGCAGCACGCGGACGCGGAGCGGTCGCTCGAGCGAGCGCTCGCAATCGATCCCGAGAACTACGCGGCAACGATGAACCTGGCGAAGCTCTACGCGCGCACGAAGGATCCGCGACAGGAGGTGCTGAAGCGGCGCCTGGATACGCTGCAGGAGAAGCGCGCGGACACCGCCCAGGACTTCCTGAGGATCATCGAGGTGGTGCCATAGAGTCAGGCGATGTACGTAGCGCGCGGCCTGAAGAGTGCGCGACGAGGGGCCCTGAAGAGCGTGTGAATAAATTCGTGGGGTCCGCCTTTAGGCGG
>JBOGIN010000467.1:0-1654 GCA_050742275.1 Vicinamibacteraceae bacterium | reverse complement strand
CAGGAATACATGCCGCACCTGCCTGAGACCGACCGCGTGTTCCCGCACGCGTACAGCTTCCAGGATGGCTATATGTATCCGGGTGACGAGCCAGGCTTGGGCGTCGAGATCGATGAAGATCTCGCAGCGAAGTATCCGTACGACCCCGCGTATCTGCCGGTGAACCGCCGGTTGGATGGCACGATGCATAGTTGGTAGCCTCTTCGGGAGGGCGACATGGATCTCACGAGACGCGATGTCCTGAAGACGACCGGCGGCGCGGCGCTCGCCTTGGGCGCAGGCGCCACCGGAGTCGCGGCGGCGCCGGAGACGCGCGAGAGCGTCGTCTCGAAGGCACGCTTGAAGCAGTCGGTCTGTCGGTGGTGCTACGAAAAGGTCGAGTTCCGCACGTTTTGCAAGGGAGTCGCGGACATGGGCCTCACGGCTATCGACCTGCTCGGGGAGGACGACTGGCCCATCGCGAAGGAGTACGGCCTGACCTGCTCCATGGGCTCGGTCCGCGCCGGCTCGATTCCAGATGGGCTGAACGATCCCGCGAACCACGAGAAGATTGTCTCTGCGCTGACGACGGCGATCCCGCGGGCGAAGAAGGCCGGCGTGCCGAACGTCATCGTGTTCTTCGGAAACCGGCGACCGCACATCGACGACGAGCAAGCCGTACGCAACTGTGCCGACGCGCTGGGCGAAGTGGTCAAGGCGGCCGAAGAGCACGAGGTGACGGTCTGCGTCGAGCTGCTCAACAGCAAGGTCGACCACGAGGGCTATCAGGGCGACCACACGCCTTTTGGCGTTCAGGTGATGAACGCCGTGGGCTCACCCCGCGTGAAGCTGCTGTACGACATCTACCACATGCAGATCATGGAGGGCGACGTCATCCGCACGATCACGGACAACTGGGACTATATCGGTCATTTCCACACCGGGGGCGTACCCGGCCGTCACGAGCTCGACGGCACGCAGGAGCTCCAATGGGACGCCATCGCGCGCGCGATCGTCGAGAAGGGCTATACGGGGTACTTCGCGCACGAGTTCATTCCAACCCGTGAGCCGCTGACGTCGCTTCGGGAGGCTGTGCAGCTTTGTGATGTGTAGTCTTTACCCTTTGGGCTTCTCCGCCTCGCGCAGCTTTGGATCGAACTGCCGGACGTATGTGGCGAGCGCCTTGATCTCGTCCTGTGAGAGCTGCGATTCGAACGGCATCATGGCCGTGCCTGGCACGCCTGCGGTGATCGTCTTCGCAACTTCCTCTTCGGAAGAGCCGTGCTTCCAGACGCCGTCCGCGAAGCTCATGTCAGGAAGCTGCGAGGTGCCGTCGGCGCCATGGCAGGCAACGCAGCGCGTGGTGTAGACCTCCTCGGCGTTGACCTCGGATGTCTGGGCCGCTTCCGGTTTCTGTGCTGCTTCCTGGGCCACGGCGAGCTTGGCGCCGAGTGGTAACACACCGGCGAGCAGGGTGCTCGCGATGAAAATGAAAGATGACAATCCTACAGTTCGTCTCACGACTTCAGGTCCTCGCAAGGTTCAGGTTAGTAGGCCCAGCACAAATCCCATCTTACCGTAACCTCACGTTTCGAGAATTCACCTGGTACGTAGCAAGGGGCCTTTACCCCAGAATTCACTTGTGTTGACAATCGTGGGGGCCGCCTTTAGGCGG
>JBOGIN010000466.1:0-10919 GCA_050742275.1 Vicinamibacteraceae bacterium | reverse complement strand
AGCGTCAGCGCCGACAGCGCGTACGCACGCACCTGCAGGTCGATCCCCGTGCGTCCCTCGATCCACGCACGGTCTGGATCGACGGACACGTCCACGTCGTAGCGATAGACGTCATAGTCGAGACGCTCCGCGTGGTCATAGCTTCGTCCACGCCGCGCCAGCCTCGTGGCTGACGTGTAGACCGCAATGTTCTTGCGCTTTGACCGATCGAAGAGCGAGATGTCCTCGGCGTCGCTTTGCGAGCGTGTGTAGGTGAGCACGCCGAAGCGGTCGGTCTCGACGTCCACGAGAAAATCGCCGATGCTCGGGACCAGCGACCAGGTGTCACGGCTCAAGTCGCTCAGATCGAGGCCGAACGACGAATCGATTCGCGACTCGAAGAACTCCTGCGCGTCGGAGAGCGCCGCGTTGTCCAGGCGGCGGACGGGCTCGAGCTCGGCCGGTCTCAGGTGCTCATCGAGGTCGCTCGGGTTGATGCGGACGAAGGCTCGCACGAACCGCGTGCGCAGCGTCTCGCTGCCTGCGAACAGGCGGACCTGTCCCTTTTCGGCCGCCGGCGCGGGTGCGAATTCCATCTCACCCCGGCCCACGATGACGAGCGCCGTCGCACCCCCGTCAGACTCCGCGACGTGGGCAATGCCGTTGCCGACGTTCAACCGCAGGTCCTCGGCCTGGATACGCAGTCCCTTCGCAAGGTATTGCCGCTGGCGGTCCAGGCGCAAGCGATACAGGCCCTCGACGAGCGAGAGCCGATCCTGCGCACGGATTGCCCACGCCGGCTCCTGTGGGATCGCCGGCTTGCCGTCAGCGCTCGATTGCCGCGCTGGACGCCTGTCGGACGCATCCGCAGGGCGCGCGTCGCGATCGGTCGCGACCGGCTCGATGTCGAGCCGCCACGTGCTGACGGTTCCACGGTTGCCGCGTTCGATGAAAACATCGACGACCAACCTGAGACCGGCGGGGCCGTCCGCCGAGGAGGGAATCGGCGCTCGCTCTCGCTCTCGCACGGCCGCATGCGTGATTCCGGCAGTGATGTTGGCCCTGGCGAATTGCCGGGCGGCCTCCCGGTCGGCTGACGCGGCGACGAGCGTCACGTACCGATCGGGTCGACCCAAGACGAGGAGCTGCTCGAGGTGCACCAAGAACGCGGGAACCGTCTCGTTGGGCTGTGACACGGCGCCCCGCGAGCCGGCCACGACGAACATCAGGAGGGCGAGCCATCCCCATTTGCGCGCCGTGAAGCGAGCATTCCGGCCGCCCGAGCATCGGATGTGGGCAACCATAAGAGGTGGCAGAGGTCAGACGTCAGCGGTCAGGAGAGATCAAGGCCCGACGCCTGCTGATCCCTGACCCCTGCCCCCTGACGCCTGACGCCTGACGCCTGATCCCTAGTCGTGACGCAGCGCGAGAATCGTCAAGTCATCGCGGACCCGTCCGTCGGCAATGTGGGCTTCCACGCGTGCCATGAGGGCACGGGTCACGACCTGGGCACCGTCCGCGGCATGCTGCGTCACCGCCTCCGCAACGCCTTCATCGTCGAAGGGCGCGCCCGACGGCGACTCGGCTTCCGTGATGCCATCACTGTAAACTACGAGCAGATCTCCAGGACATAACATCACCGTCCGCGAGGAGTACACCGCACGCGGGCCGAGGCCGAGGGCGATCCCCGTTGGCGGCAAGCGCTCCACCGTTCCGTTCGCATGGGACAGCAGGGCCGGTGGATGCCCAGCGTTCACATAGACGAGCGTGTGACGCTGGGGGTCGTAGATGCCGAGCAAGGCCGTGATGAAGCGCGAACGGGGCGCGTGGCGCACGACCTGCTGGTTCAAGCGGGTGGCCAGGTCTTGTGCGTCGAGGCCCTCGTCGACCAACGTGCGCAGGATCGCCAAGAGGAGCGCCATCAAGAGCGCGGCGGGCGTGCCCTTTCCAGCGACGTCGCCCAACGCCACGAGCAGCCGGCCATCGCGCGTTGGAACGATATCGAAGAAGTCGCCGCCCACCGTGTTGGCCGGTCGGGTCTCACCGTGCGCCTCGACGCCGAGGCCGATGAACGGCTGGCCGGGCAGCATGGCGCGCTGGATCTCGCGGGCGACGGTCAAGTCCTGCTTGAGCGAAAGTCGATCAGCCACCTCCAGCGCGAACAGGATGTTGAGCAGCACCAGCGCGACGAACAGGGCGCCCGTTCCCTGCGCCCAGGTGAGCACCGGCAAGACGAGGGGGCCAATCCGCATGGCGTCGAGGCCGGTGAACAACTCCACGAGGCCGATGAGCGTCGTGAGCAGCGCCAGGCCGTAGAGCGCGCGACGTGCGGGCGGCAGGCGGCGTGAGAAGGCCAACAAGAACAGCCGCACGTGCAGCAGCGCTCGTCTCGGCCAGGACAGCTGCGCCAGCGCGACGCGATCGATGCCGTGCGCGAAGAACGCGTACGCGTCGCGCGCGTCACGGGTGAAGACCCGCTTGAGGTCGTCGGCCGTGACGTCCCGCGTGAAGGTATCGAGAATCTCGCGCGTCGCGCGCCGACCGCTCATACTCCAACTATACGCGGTTGGCGGGAACCAACGGCGAAGTAGGCGTCAGGGATCAGGGGTCAGGGATCAGTAGGGGTCAGGCCTGACGCCTAGATGATCCCCAGCTCCCGCCCTACCCGGGCGAAGGCGTCGAGAGCGTGCTGCAGCTCTTCACGCGTATGCGTGGCCGTGACGATCGTTCGCACGCGGGCCTTTCCGCGCGGCACGGTGGGGAAGCCGATACCCTGCGCGAAGACGCCCTCCTCGAACAACCGGTCGGAAAGTTGCATCGCGCGAGAGGCTTCACCAACAATCACCGGCGTGATGGGGCTCTCGCCGTTGCCCGTGTTGAAGCCAAGCTGCTGGAGACCCTCCTTGAAGAACCGCGTGTTCTCCCAGAGCCGGTCGATGAGCTGCGGCTCCTCGAGCAACACGTCGAGGGCGGCAAGGCAGGTGGCGGCGACGGACGGCGGATGAGAGGTCGAGAAGAGGAACGGCCTTGCGCGGTGATACAACAGCTCGATGAGGGTGCGGCTGCCGGCCACGTAGCCGCCAAGCGCGCCGAGGGCCTTGGAGAGCGTGCCCACCTGGACGTCGACCCGACCGTGCAGGTTGAAGTGATCGATGGTCCCGCGCCCGTTGCGCCCGAACACCCCGCTCGCGTGGGCATCGTCCACCATCATGATGCAGCCGAACTCTTCGGCGAGGTCGCACAGGCCGGGGAGCGGCGCGACGTCGCCGTCCATGCTGAAGACCCCGTCGCTGATGAGCAGCTTGCGTTGCTCCGCGGGCAGATCCTGGAGCACCTTGCGTGCCGCTTCGACGTCGCGATGCGGAAAGACCTTGATGGCGGCGCGACTGAGGCGGCAGCCATCGATGATGCTGGCGTGATTGAGCTCGTCCGAGACGATGACGTCCTCTTTCCCGAGGATGGCAGACACCGTGCCGGCGTTGGCCGCGAAGCCGCTCTGAAAGACGACGACGGCCTCGACGTGCTTGAACTCGGCCAACCGCCGCTCGAGCTCCATGTGGATCTCCATCGTCCCGGCAATGGTGCGCACGGCGCCGGAGCCTACCCCGAGCTCGTCGAGCGCGCGCAGCGCCCGTTCGCGCAGCTTCGGGTGCGTCGTCAAACCGAGGTAGTTGTTCGACGACAGATTGACAACGGACTTCTCGTCGAAGGTGGAGGTGGCCTTCTGCTCGCCGTGCAGGACGCGCAGCGTCCGGTAGAGCCCTTGCTTTTTGAGTGAGTCGAGCTCCGTGCCGAGATACGCCAGGGGATCGGTTCTCGCTAGCATAGGGGCAGAGTATAGCGCGCCGATCGGCGCACGTGGCGCGCGGCCTTAGAGCGTGTGAACAAGGTCGTGGGGTCCGCCTTTAGAGGCGGACCTACATGGCCGATAGGGCCCGAACTCGCACCGTCATGGGCCGCCTAAAGGCGGCCACTTCTTAAATTCTTCGCAGGCTCTTTAGGCCGTGCGAGCATACGCCCGCGAGAATCTTGCCGCCCAACGCGGCGCCTGAAGGCCCCGCGCTACTGCAGGAACCGCTGTGTGAAATCCGCCATGAGGTCGTAGATGCGATCGAGCTCCTCGGGTGAAGCCAGGTACACGACGCGGAAGAACCCCTCCTCTCGCGGCATGCCAAAGCCGGAGCCGTGAACGCAGAGGATGCCGGTCGCCCGCAGCAAACCGAGGACGAAGTCCTCGTCGCTCCTACCAGGCGGTAGGTCGAGCCGCGGCATCGCATAGAAGGCGCCCCGTGGCGGCACGCACCGCATGCCGGGAATGCCGTTCAGCCGGCGGGAGGTCACGTCGGCGCGCGCTCGGAGCGCTGCACAGAACGCCTGCTGATGCGATCGGTCGCCGGTGAGAGCCGGCGCAATCGCGTGCTGCATCGGGCCGCAACTGCAGAGACGCCCGTCCGCGAGCTTCCGGAGCGCTGAGACCACCCCGTCGAGCCGCGGGCTGCGGCCGATCGCCAACCAACCCGTGCGCCAGCCGGGCGCCGTGAAGCCCTTCGAGAGCGAAGAGAACGACAGGATGAGCGCGTCGGGGTTCAAGCTCCCGAGGGGGGCGACCGGGCCGTCGTAGGCCAGATCTCCGTATACCTCGTCTGAAAGAATGGGAATGCCGTGACGATCCGATAGATCCAGTAGCCTGCGCCGGACGTGCTCGGGATATACGGCGCCCGTCGGATTGTTGGGGTCGATGACCACAAGCACGCGCGTGCGTGGCGTGACCAGCCGGCCCAGCGCGTCCACGTCCGGCAGCCACGCCTGCTCCGGATCGGTGGGATAGAGCACCGCGCGGGCGCCGAGCTTGGCGGTCACGGCCGTGTAGAGCGGATACGTCGGGACCGGCATGAGCACTTCGTCACCCGGGTTGACGAGCGCCGTCAAGGCGAGCTCGATGCCTTCTGATGTCCCACTCGTGATGATGACGCGGGAGGCATCGGTCGGCAGACCGCGGCGGGTGAAGTCCGAAGCGACCCCCTCGCGCGCCTCGGGTGTCCCGGCAGACGGCGCGTACCCGTTCTCGTTTGCTCGTACCGCCTCGATTACGGCATCGACAAGGTGCGAGGGCGTGGCAAACCCGAATGGGACAGGGTCACCGATATTGAGATACCGCACGCGCGTCCCCGCCGCCTCGACGCGCTTCGCTTCGGCGACGATGTTGCGAATGGCGTATGTGAACGCATCGAGGCGCGTCGCCACCGGAACGGCTAGTGCTGTGGTCGTCGACTCCATGGATGCCCCGATTGTAGCAGGCGTCTCCGCCAGCCGGCGCTGCGCAGGGCGTTGCCGCGAGCACGAAGCGCCAGCGCGGCCCACGCGTGCCAAATGGCCAACTGTTTCCCAAAAGTTACATAGCTGGGGTGGCGTCATCGTGCAAGTTTTACCCGTCTGCGTGGATGATCCGGCGTCGGATCAGCGGTCCGCGCGGCAACGGCCGAGCTCAATATCAACAACATCAATGGGTTGGCAGTGCTGGCAAGCATCTTGGTAGGGAGAGGCCTCGTGACAGAGCAGCGCGTGAGAACGCTCGGCCTCATGATCGTGGCGCTCGGCCTGCTTGCGGGGGCGCGCGAACAGGCAGCGGCCCAGCAACCGGAGGAGACCCCACGCGCGACGTTCAGGTCCGGCGTCGAGCTCGTCGCGCTGACGGCGACCGTGAAAGACGAGAACGGACGACTCATCCGGGACCTGAAGCAAGAAGACTTTCAGGTGATCGAGGCTGGTAAGGAACGGCGAATCGTGGAGTTCAAGCCGACCGACAGCGGCCCGGTCCACGTGGCGTTCCTCTTCGACCAGAGTGGGAGCATGGGTCTGGGTGCGACTGGCATGGGGACGAACCTCCAAGCCGGCCAGCAGGTCGTCGAGCACATGTTGGCCTGGATGCAGCCGCAGGCGGACCGTCTCGCACTCTACGCGTTCGACAAGGAGCTGGTGGAGCTGCAGCCGTTTACGAGTGATCCCGCAGCGGTGCGCTCCGGTCTCACCAAGCTCCAGGCGTGGGGGACGACGGCGTTGTACGACGCTGTCGCGGAGGCCGCCAAGCGGGTCGGAGGCAAGAAGAACATCGAGCGGCGGGCCGTTGTCGTCGTCACGGATGGCATCGACACGGCGAGCGCGTTGACACCCTCTCAAGTGTCGGGCATTGCGAGTGCGATCGATGTGCCCGTGTACGTCTTCGTCGTGATGGCGTCGGTCGATCATCCGGATCGCGGGGTTGGCCTCCGGACGCCGTCGGGCGAACAGGTGACGAGCAACCTCGCGAAGCTCTCCTCGTGGACTGGTGGTAGCATGCTGCTCGTCACCAACGCGGAAGAAGCCAGCCTGGCGGTGCGGGATCTCATCACCGAGCTGCGTCACCAATACCTGATTGCGTTCGAGGCGGCGCCCGGCTCTGGGTGGCGGGGGCTGTTGGTGCGAGCTCGAGATCCCGATCTGACGGTGCGCGCGCGGCGCGGGTACTTTGCGAGCCAGTACTCGATGACGCAGTGAGGTTTTGCAGGGGCTACCGCGCCACGACATCGGGCTGTCGTGGCAGGGATGTGACCTGCACGTGGGTGTGCCTGCCAAAACGTGATAACTGTATGCGGCCCGAGCATCGATCGGGCGGTGCCGTTTGTGATGGCGAGAACGGATTGAACAGGAGGAGGCAATGTTTCGTCGATTGCTGATGGTAGTTCCCGTGGTGGCAGTGGTCGTTGCGGGATCAACAGCGTGCGCCACGAAGAAGTTCGTCAGGACCGAGGTCGGCACGGTCAATGACAAGGTGACGACGCTGTCGACAACGGTCGAAGAGAACCAAGCACAGACCGATCAACGCATCTCCGACGTGGATGCGAAGGCGGGCGCGGCCGACGAGAAGGCTGCTGCGGCCGGGTCTGCGGCAACGGAGGCGAGGAGCGCTGCCGACGCCGCGTCGAGCAAGGCTGACGAGGTCGACAAGTCGTTCCGGAAGCTCGTCTACGAGATCACGCTGGACGAGGCAGCCGGCAAGTTCAAGTTCGACGACGCCGAGCTGCCGGAGGGCGCCACGGCGCTGCTCGACAAGATGATGACCGACCTCCAGGCGGATCCAAAGGCGGTCTGGTTCGAGATCGAGGGGCACACGGACTCGACCGGCGGCCAGGCCTACAACGAGAAGTTGGGGCTCCAGCGCGCCGAGGCGGTCAAGCAGTATCTGTACGAGCAGCACAAGATTCCGCTGCACAAGATGAACGTCCTGAGCTACGGCGAGACCAAGCCTGTAGCCAGCAACCAAGCGCGTGACGGTCGAGCCGAGAACCGGCGCGTCGTGATCAAGGTCGTGTCGTAGGAGAAGGGGTTCAACACAGGGATAGGCGTCAGGGATCAGGGTCAGGGATCAGGAAGGCGTCAGGCGTGACGCCTGCTGATCCCTGATGCCTGAGCCCTGACGCCTGTTCTGTTCCTGACGCCTGTTTCTGTTAAGAAGGTAAAAAACGGCCCGGCACCACGTCGCAACGCCCGGCCGGTGCTACAGTACGCTCATGCGATGGCGCCGGCCGTCCGGCTTGTTGCTCCTCGCGCTCGTGCTCGCGGGCCTTCTCGGGCTGCTCGCAACGCTCCAATGGCAGTGGCTCGGGCAGATCAGCGCCGCCGAGCGCGGCCGCATGCACCACACGCTGCGTCGTCAGGCGAACGAGTTCGCGGAAGACTTCGACCGGGAGATTACCCGGGCGTACTTCTGGTTCCAGATGGAGCACGTCTGGTTCCAGGTGGACCGCCTTGCCGGCCGCTCGACGCGCGCAGCCGCGCCCGCGAAGCTGTACGAGGGGTGGTTCCGCACCTCACCCTATCCGGGACTGATCAAGACCATTTACCAAGTGACGCGCGACAGCGCGGATAACCTCCACTCGCTGCGGCTGGCACGCTACGACCGGCAGGACGCCACCTTCGTATCGCTCGAGACCTGGCCGCGCGAGCTCGAGGCGCTGCAGGCGCGCCTTTCGGCCGCTGCGCTGCTCGAGCCCCCCGGGGACGATGTGAATGACCGAGCCGGGCGCACCGGACACGTCGTTCCGTCCATTCCTGCCATCGTCATTCCTCGCCCGCCTTTCGAGATCAGACGCGCGCCCGGCGCCGGCCCTGCGAGCGGCCTCGAAGTGACCATCGCCGTGCTCGACATGGAGTACATCAAGCGCGAGCTGCTTCCCGCGCTTGCCGAGCGTCACTTCACGAACGATTTGACCACGCGGTCGGAGACCACAACGCCGGCTCCGGGCCATCGCTTCGAGTATCGCGTCGCGGTGATCGATCGCCTCACCCAGACGCTGATTTACTGTTCGGCCGAGGACCGCGCACTATGTCGATTCGACGAGCCCGACTACGCCGAGGACATGTTGGAGGTCCGCGTTCGCGATTTCAATCGCTTCGTGGTGGATAACCGTCTGCGGCCTCCGCTTCCGCCGGGCGAGCACAGCGCCTACAAGCTGAGCCTGATGCGCCGGCGTTCTCCGGGCCACGGGCCGGAGGTTCGGCCGCGCGCCGACGGACCGTGGCAGGTCGCGCTCAGGCACCAGTCCGGATCGCTCGAGATTGCCGTGGCGCAGGCGCGGCAGCGCAACCTGTTCGTGAGCTTTGGCGTGCTGTTACTGCTCGCAACGAGCATCGGCCTCGTGCTGATCTCCACCGGGCGCGCGCGGTACCTGGCCGCCCGCCAGCTGGAGTTCGTGGCGGGCGTGTCGCACGAGCTGCGGACGCCACTCGCGGTGATTCGATCGGCCGCAGAGAACCTCGCGGATGGCGTGGTCGCCGAAGCGGAGCAGGTGCGCAGATACGGCACGCTCATCGCGTCCGAGGGGAGACGACTCACCCAAATGGTCGAGCAGGTGATGGAGTTTGCCGGCATTGCCACCGGCCGCCGCCAGTTGGATCTTCGCCCCGTGGACGTCCAGGCGGTTATTGACGATGCCCTTGCCGCTTGCCAGCCGTTGGCGCGTGAGCAGGGATGCAGGATTGACGTAGATTTGCCCTCCGAGCTGCCAACCGTGATCGCGGATGCCGAGGCGCTCAGCCGATCGGTGCAGAACTTGTTGAGCAACGCAATCAAGTACGGCAGCAGCGGCGCCTGGGTCGGCTTGACCGCGGAGGTCGGGAACCATGGGCGGCCCGAGGTGCGTGTCAATGTCACCGATCGTGGTCCGGGCATCGCCGCAGAAGATCTACCCCACATCTTCGAGCCGTTCTATCGCGGTCGCGGCGTGGAAAACGGTCGAGTGCACGGGAGTGGTCTCGGCCTGAGCCTCGTCGCCCGCATCATGGAGCAGCACCGCGGCAAGGTCACCGTGCGTTCAGAGCCGCACAACGCCACGACCTTCACGCTCCACGTCCCGGCAGCTTGATGAAGCGCATCCTCCTCATCGAGGACGAGCCTGGGCTCGTGCTGACGCTCTCCGACCGCCTCGCCCGTGAGGGTTACGACGTGCAGGCCGCCCACGACGGAGAAGAGGGTTTCGAGAAAGCCGTTGCGGAGCCGTTCGATCTGATCGTGCTCGACGTGATGCTGCCACGACGTAACGGGTTCGATGTGTGTCGGGACCTGCGGCAGCGCGGTGTCGAAACGCCCATCATCATGCTCACCGCGCGGGGCCAGGTGGTCGACAAGGTGGTTGGTCTGAAGCTCGGCGCGGACGACTACCTCACCAAGCCGTTCGAAACGATGGAGCTGCTCGCCCGGATCGAGGCACGGTTGCGCCGCGCACCGGCGAAGGCCACGAGCAAGGCGGACAACGAGGCCTACCAGTTTGGCGACATCCGGCTGGATTTTCGGAGCGCGGAGGTGTACCGCGCGGAGGAGAAGCTGGACGTTTCCGCTCGCGAGTACCAGCTCCTGCGCTACTTCATCGAGCACCGCGGCGCAACGCTCTCCCGCGACCGCCTCCTGGACGAGGTCTGGGGCTACAACGCCACGCCGTCGACCCGCACGGTCGACGTCCACGTGGCCTGGCTCCGCCAGAAGATTGAGCCGAATCCACGCCACCCACAGTATCTTCTGACGGTGCACGGACTCGGCTACAAGTTCGTCGGGTAGCGCGTCACTCCGCTAGACCCCTGGAACCTTGAACGTTCTGCTACAGTGTGGTCGCAATGGATCTGGCGGGCAAGGTGGCGCTCGTCACGGGCGGCGCGCGTATGGGGGTCGCGATTGGCTCAGCGCTCGCAGCCCGAGGAGCGGACGTTGCCTTTTCCTATAACCGATCGGCGGGCGCGCTCGAGCAGGCGATGGCCGTGGTGCAGGACGCCGGGCGCCGGAGCGCCGCAATTCAAGCCGACCTGAGCCGGGCGGCAGGGTGCGAGCACCTGGTGTCGACGGCCGTGGAGATGCTCGGCCGGCTGGACATCCTCGTGCTGATGGCGTCGGTGTACGAAGAGGTTCCGTTCGAGCGGCTGACCGAGGAGGCCTGGCGCACGCAGATCGGGGTAGATCTCGAAGCCACCCTGCACTGCGCGCGCGCGGCGCTGCCGCATCTCCGACGCGCTGGCGGCGGGCGCATCGTCACATTCAGCGACTGGACCGCGGCGAGCGGGCGGCCACGGTACCGTGGCTGGACCGGTTACTACGTGGCCAAGGCTGGCGTCAAGGCGCTGACCGAAGCGCTCGCGCTCGAGCTTGCGGCGGATGGCATTTTGGTCAATGCCATTGCGCCAGGACCTATCTTGGCGCCGCCGGAGACCAGCGCCGAGCAAGAGGCCGCAGTGCGTGCGGCGACACCCCTCGGCCGCTGGGGTGGCCCCGAAGCGGTGGCGCAGACGCTCATCCTCGTCCTCGAGTCGGACTTCATCACAGGTGAAACGATTCGCGTCGACGGCGGCCGCCACGTGAAGTAGCGAGGGCCTAAAAGAGCCTGTGAAGGATTCAAGTAGGGGCCGCCTTTAGGCGG
>JBOGIN010000465.1:0-1891 GCA_050742275.1 Vicinamibacteraceae bacterium | reverse complement strand
GTACCATGGCCAGCGCGTCTCGTTCGAATGGCAGTCGTGGCACGCGCGGTCGAGGATGTCGCCGACATCGGCTGGAACAGCCACCCGCCTTTGCAGCGTGCGGGTCGCGTCGATTGACGGATTGGTGCGCGACGGCCGGTAAAGCTGCATTGCGAGGAACAAGACGAAGAGCACGAGGAGAACGCGTGTGGTCATACGCAGAGCAGAAATGGGGACAGCCCCCATTTTCCGACATGTGGAAAACGGGGGCTGTCCCCATTTTCCGGTCAGAAGAACTTGCGTGTGATATTGAAGCCCAGATACCACGTATCGCTCGACACGCCGCCGCGGGCCAGCTGGGCCATCGTCGTGCCAAGTGTGTTGGAGAAGTTCAACTGGAACACGTGGCCGCCCACACGCTTCTCGATTGCAATGCTTCCTGCGTGGGCCCCCGGGTCGTAGCCTGCCACCCGCGGCGTGATCTCGGCGGCGATGTAGACGGACGGCCTGATTCGCAGTCGCCCGCCGACCCCGATGATGAACGTATCGTTGTCTTCCACGAGCTCCGATGGTTCGGGGTTCGTGTTATTGACCCACACCGGCTCGACGTAGAGCGCGCCGTATCGTCCGAGCTTGCGCGACACGATCACGCCAACCGCAGGCGAGTAGCTGTCGCGGAAGTTGTTCGTGCCGTCCACGCTCGCATGCACCGCGAGGCCGAACGGCCGCCCATCGCGTTCGGGCAAGACGTCATACGTGCCGAAGAACTCGATGGTCTTCTCGTTATTCGTGCGATGTAGACCCACCTGGAGCCCGCGCCAGAGGCCAAAGCGATATTCCAGGCCAATCTGCGCGGCCGTGTCCAGACCGAACAAATCAGAGATGAGATCCCCGAAGTCTCCTTCGCCCAGCGGCCGCGAGAACCGGTGCGCGACGCGAAAGGCGCTGCCGAAGCGCGGCAGCCGCAGCGAGGTTGGGAGGTTGACGATCGTAAAGTCCGGCTGCACCGGGTCGGGGCGCCGATCGAGAGAGTCGACATCGTCCTCTTCTTGGGCAGCATCCATCGTGGGGCTGTCCGGCGACGGCTCTTCCTGCGCCAGGGCCGCACAGGGTGACGCCGCAAGAACCGCTGGCGTCAGCGCGACCACCAACGCGAATGCGCGTGATGTGTTGTCAATCATTGCGAGCTCCGAGTTGAATCCAACGCTCGATAACGAGGATCTGGCCATCGGTCAGATAGGGCGGCCCGGCGCGCGGCATACGAAGACCGACGATGTCCTCGGCGCCCTCCAGCTTCTGGATGAGATAGCTGCCATCCGGATCCCCGGGAATCACCTGAACCGCGCCCTCCTTCTGCAGGCTTGGCGCGTTCACGAGCGCCGCATAGGGATCGCGCGTGAGGTCGAGGCCGCCGGCCGCCGGCTGTCCGACGCTCGTGTGACATGCCACGCAGGCCGTACGTCCCGCGGTGTCGGTGCTCTCGAAGATGTTCTCGCGAATATTCGAGAACGTTGGCTCCAGCGATGGCGTGGGACCGGTGATATCCGACAGCTTTTCGTCACACGCGAGACCAGTCGTCGCTGCCGCGACGACCAACAGCCGCATCAAGACGGCACGTAACCGGACGGACCTCATGCTGAGAACCTCCTAATCCACGGAGAACCCAGCAAGGCCGGTGCCGGCTGCGCGGGCCGCAAACAGGTTGAATTCGGTGACTTCTGACGGTCTTGCCTTTCCTCTGGCGTAAGCGCTTACGTCGCACGTAACCTGGCGGAGTGATAACAATACCCTTCACGTAGTACGTAGCGCGCGGCCCATAACGGCGCGAGTTCGGGCCCTATCGGCCATGGAGGTCCGCCTAAAGGCGGAACCCCACGAACTTATTCACACGCTCTTTAGGCCCCTCGTCGCG
>JBOGIN010000464.1:0-2583 GCA_050742275.1 Vicinamibacteraceae bacterium | reverse complement strand
GCCAAAGACCGACGCCAGCTCGACGAGGTCGACGTGCCAGTCTGGCTCGTGCAGACGCCCGTACCGCGGAACGGCGCCTGCGAGAATCGCGTCCGGGCCGTAGTTCTCGTAGAAGGGCTCGAACACGATCACCTCGTCACCGGGATCGATGATGCCGAGGAGCGTGGCGATCATCGCTTCCGTCGATCCGCAGCAGACGGTAACCTGCGTCTCTGGATCGACGCACAGCCCGTAGCGCCGTTCCCAGTGCGCTGCGACGGCGTTCCGCAGCGGACGCGCACCCCACGTGATGGCGTACTGATTGATGTCGGCTTCAATGGCCCGGCAGGCCGCGGTCTTGACCGGCGGCGGCGCGGGGAAGTCCGGGAAGCCTTGGGCAAGGTTCACGGCGCCGTGCTGCATCGCGAGCCTGCTCATCTCGCGAATGACCGACTCGGTAAAGCGGCCGGCTTTTTCGGACGGGCGCACTTTCGTCATGGCGTCCAACAAGCGCATGCTGGCTGCCTCGGCTAGGATTAGAATCGCACTACGCCAGCGACGTACACGCCTCGCAGCTCCAAATCTCCAAAGTCCTGATCGACATCGTAGCTGACGTCGAGGCTGCGGTACCCGAATTGTGCCCCCGCGTGGTCGGTGATATTCACGGTGCCATAGATGTCGTAGTCGAAGTACCGGCCGTTCCAGTCGCGGTCCTCGTCGTCCGGCAGCCGGAAGCCGGTCGCTTCGCCGGTGATGGAGATGTTGGGGAAGACATAGATTCGTGCGATGGCGCCAACGGCTGGTATCGGGGCGTTGGCCTCCGAGAACTCCGAGTTCACCGGGCTCTCGAGCTCGGCGCGGACATGCGTGTAGCGACCCTCGAGAAGCACGCCGACGAATCCGCGATCGCGGTAGATGAAGTCGTACTCGTAGCCGAAGCGCAGCGTCTTCCAATCGAGCGCGCTCTGGATCGGAAGACCGACGTTGTATTGGATTCCGTTGAAGACGACCGACCGGCGCAGGACGCCGTCGGCGTCGTACGCGCCCTGAAAGTACTGGAGTCGCACCTTGTGCTTGCGGCCGGGGCGGAGCACCAAGCGCAGCTCGGGCAATCGCTTCTTGGCGACACCGAGATCCTGGACGAAATCGATCTCGGTTCCAGGGATCCCAAATTGCTCGCTCGAGAGGATAAAGGTGGGCGTCGGGTTCCAGAGCGCGCCGCCAATCTCGATGGTGTAGGTTTCACCCGTCGCGGCGTTGGACGGCTGCCCTCGGTACTGTGCAGCCGCGGGGGTCGCCACGGCGAGCAAGAACGGCACCGCGCACAGCCAGAAACGAGCACGGCTGATGAGCATGACCTCAACCCTTCACGCCCCGGAATTTCGTGGTGTGGCGCGCGCCGGAGATGGGCCGCTCACCGCGCTGAACGTTCGTCGAAACGGGCAGGAAGACGAGGCCCTGCTGCCGTGCAGTCCGCTGGGAACGAATGCAGCAGCAGAATAGCACGGGAGGCTGGAAAACGGGAACAGGAAACAGGATTCAGGATTCAGGATTCGGGATTCAGGATTCGCCTCGTAGAGCTTCGCGCGAGCAAGCGCGGAGAGGGGAGCGAAGGGGACGTTATACTGGCTTGACCGGTCACGTTCAACGTGGCCTTGGAGGTGTACTCGCCTGCAATGTCCTCGCCCTCCGCTCGCCTCTGGCCGTACGTCCGGCGTCATCGGCGCGATGTGCTGCATGGGCTCGCGTGTGCCGTCGTCGCCACGGCCGTGTCGCTGGTCAGCCCATGGATCCTGAAGTACGCGATAGATGACCTGACACAGGGTGTCACCGGCGCCAAGCTGCGTCTCTACGCGTCGCTGCTGCTCGGGGTGGCGCTCATTGGAGGCATCTTCCGTTTCCTGATGCGGCGGATTGTCATCGGTGTGTCGCGCGTCATCGAGTACGACCTGCGCAACGATTTCTTCGCCCATTTCGAGCGCTGGGCGATGTCCGACTTCCAGCGCCATCGGACCGGCGACCTCATGTCGCGTGCCACCAACGACTTGAGCGCCGTGCGCATGATGGTGGGACCGGCCGTCATGTACGCCGTGTCGACGATCTTCCTGTTCGTGGTGGCGCTGACGCTGATGTTCTCCCTGAGCGTCAAGCTGACGCTCGTGGCGCTCATCCCGCTGCCATTCGTGAGCCTGGCCGTGAAGTACTTCGGTGACGCGATCCACCGCCGGTTCGAGGAGATCCAGGCCCAGCTCGCCGACATCAGCACGATCGTCCAGGAGGCGCTGTCAGGCGTGCGGGTGGTCCGCGCGTACCGTCAAGAGCCCCAGGAGCTCACGCGATTCCGAGAGGCAAACGAGGAGTACGTCGCACGTAACCGCCGGCTCGTGCAGCTCCAAGGCCTGCTCTATCCGAGCCTCACATTCTTTCTCGGCATCGCCAGCCTGCTCGTGCTCTGGGTGGGAAGCCGTGAGGTGATCGCTGGACGGCTTTCAATCGGCGAGTTCGTGGCGTTCATGACGTATCTGACCATGCTCAGCTGGCCGATGATGGCCTTCGGCTGGGTGACGAACCTGTTGCAGCGCGGCATGGCGTCCTGGAAGCGGA
>JBOGIN010000463.1:0-6646 GCA_050742275.1 Vicinamibacteraceae bacterium | reverse complement strand
GTCAAGGCCCGCACGGGCCGCACGGCGCGCGAGATCGTCGCCGAACGGGTCGTGCTCGAAGCCAAGCGCCTTCTGGCCTTCACGGACCTCAGCGTGAGCGAGATTGCCGACCACCTGCTGTTTTCCGAGCCCTCGCATTTCGCCCGCTTCTTCAAACGTCACGCGCGGCAGACGCCGCTGGATTTTCGGCGGGACGCGAATCGAACGGCCGCACTCGAAGGGCTGACGGCAGCCGGCGGCTGAAGCCGCAGAATCCTCGGCCCTCGGTGCGCATTCCCGGAACCTGGCTGGTTTTTCCCGGAAGCGGGTTCATGCCCTTCGACCAGGCACGGCTAGCATCGTCGGAGGAGATTCGACGAGGCGAACCCCCCACGGCGTGATGCCGGCCACGCTCATGCGGCGCTTGCATCACCCGAGGCGGTCCGGAGGGGCTGCGACTCGAGTCCTGCCGACACCGGAGCACAGGGAATCACACACATGGATTTGCAACTGACCAACAAGACCGCGCTGATTACGGGTAGCAGTAGCGGCATCGGCGCGAGCATCGCTCACGTGCTTGCCAGCGAAGGCGTCAGAGTTGTCCTGCACGGGCGCAACCTAGCCCGCGCAGACGGTGTCGCTGGTGCCATTCGCGCGGAGGGTGGCGTAGTCCACATTACTCTTGGCGATCTTTCGACCGATGAAGGCGCCAGAGCCGTAGCGGAGGCGACACGCATCGCGCTTGGGGGTGCCCCGGACATCTTGGTGAACAACGCGGGAGGTGGAGATGGCGAACCACGCTCCTGGGAGTCGGCCACACTGGCCGATTGGCATGGCGCATTTGCAAGCAATCTCTTCTCCGCGGTCCGGCTGGTGAAGTCGTTCGCAGCGGAATTGAAGACCAAGAGTTGGGGGCGGATTATCAACATCGCCACCGGATGGTCGGTTTCGCCCGGAACGGCGATTCCATACTACGGTGCCGCCAAGGCTGCCATGTTGAACACGACGGTGAGTCTCGCACAGGCATTTGCAGGCACGGGCGTGACCGTGAATACGGTTTCTCCCGGACCGATTCATACACCCGCGATGGAGCGCGTAGCGCGTGGCTTGGCCCATCAGTTGAATTGGGGGATTGACGAGTGGAAAGAGATTGAGAAGCGATTTGCAAAAGATCTCGTTCCCACTCTCACAGGTGGTATTGGACGCGTAGAGGACATTGCCAGTGTGGTTGCATTTCTGGCAAGTCCGCTTGCCGGATTCATCACGGCTGCACACCTGCGCGTGGACGGCGGAAATATCAAGAGCATTCTATAGAAGTACGCTGTTATCCATGCCGTCGAAATTTGACCACAAGACCGCCGTCATCGTCGGCGGCACCGGTGACATCGGACATGCCACGGCGCGTCTGTTCGTCGACGCGGGGGTCACGGTGATCATCACAGGCCGCGCCGCGGCTCGTGTCCAGGCCAAAGCGGCGGCGCTGGGCAGCACGGCGCGCGGCATCACGGCCGATCCCGCCGACGTCGAACAATTGCGCGCGCTCTTTGCGGCCATCGAGCGATTCGATTACCTGCTGCTCACACTTGGCACGCAAGCGGTGACGATGCCGTTCACGCAGCTTTCCGAAGAAGATCTCCTGCGAGGCATGAACGAGAAGTTTCTCTTCTATACGCGCGCGCTTCGTCTAGCGTGGGGACAGATCCGCGAGTCAGTGACCTGGTTGACCGGCGCCGCCGCACGCGTCGCGCAGCCAGGCTTGAGCAACTATGCGGCGCCGAACGGCGCGCTGCACGCCATGATCGGATCGCTGGCCATGGAGCTCGCGCCGGTGCGCATCAACTGCGTCGCCGCCGGCCTGACGCGAACGGGCTTCTGGCGACATCTCGGCATGTCCGACGCTGCCTGCGCCGCGATGTATGCTGGCGCCGAACAGCTGCTCCCGTTGCGCCACGTCGCCGAGCCGGAGGAAATTGCCCACGCCTTGTTCTACGTCGCGACGAATGCCTACACCACCGGCACGATCCTCGATCCCAATGGTGGGCTGCACCTTGGAACCATCAGCACGGCACCGGCGAAAGGCGAGTCGTTCGGAAACGTCCGCTGATGAGCTGAGCGTCGGCTTCGATCTGGGTCTCGAAGTACGAGGCGATGTCGTCGAGCTCAGCAGCTGTGAGTGGATTCACGAACGGGATTGGACCAAGCGTCCTCCCGTCGAGGCTTATGACGACGTGATGCTCTTGCGAAAAGTCGAGGCGAAGTTCGGTGCTCATAGCGCCTCCACGGCTACACCGTGGCGAGTACGTGAGTGTTGTGCCAAGGAGCTTACCAGGTTGTCGGTGAATCCCCCTTGCGGAGAAGGTCAGAATTGGACGCAAGTGCAGCAGAGTGCCCGATTTGCGAGTTGAGCGGAAAACTGGTGGAGCCAGATTTGTGGGAGTTCGAACGCATTGCTGAGATGGCCGCGTCAAGTCGATCATTATCGGATATCTGACTACCTGCTTCACCTGTGCCCTCAAACCCAGCTGCACGCCGGACAAGCTGCGACGACGAGGGAACAGCCATGCACGGCGGACTCTCGTTATCGGACCGGGAAAATCGTGCGGGCATTGTGGAGTCGCGAATTCCTTTTTGCGACTCACAATGGAACTGACGCGATTTAGGTGGGAGCTAGTCAAAATCGAAGACAATGAGTGCGATTGTGAGCATGACGTTGTTACCAGTCGTCAAGCGGGGCCGTTAAATCGAGCGAGTTCCAGACACAGTCAGCATCGGACGGCGCCGATGCCAGTTCGTTTCGCGCTGAAAGGCAATGGCCGCCCGGACCAGCGTCCCTTCGTCACGGCCCACGAGCTGAACCCCAATCGGCATGCCGGCTTCGGTGAAGCCCCCCGGAAGCGTGAGTGCTGCATCGCCTGTTAGATCGAACGGCGCAGTATAGCGCTGCAACTTCAGTATGAGGTCGGGCTGGGTGCCGAGCGTACGGATTCCGGCCAGCGTGAGCGGCGCGAAGGGCTGCACGGGTACGAGCAGCAGATCAATGGCACGAAAGAGACGCGCGAACCGGTCGCGAAGGTGCATCCGGCGCAGTCTGATTGCCTGATAGTCGGAGGACGACACCGCCTGCCCCGCTTCCAGCACGGAGCGGAGAACCGGACCGTATTCACTCTTCCGCGCCGGGTACGTGGCTCGGTGTGCGACGGCTGCCTCGAGCGCGCAGGCAGGAGACCAGTCGACGATCGCCTGCGTGACGTCTGGAACGGTGACGGCCGCGATGTCAGCGCCAAGCGCACGGAACGTCTCCTCGGCTTCCACGAGAACGCCCTGCACGCAGGCGTCGACATCCACGCTGTTCCATTCGAGATCGACACCAATGCGCAAGCCGCGGATGGTCCCGCCGGCCATCGCCAGATAGTCTGGAGGTGGGGCTGGCAGGGTCGTCGGATCCTTGTCGTCTGGACCCGCAATCGCGGCGAGGATTGCCACGGCGTCCGCGGCGCTGCGTGCGATCGGTCCCACGTGATCGAGACTCGCGGCGAGCTCGAACGCCCCGAAGCGGCTGACCCGGCCCCATCTTGGCTTGATCCCGGTCAGACCCGTGGCCCCGCAGGGCCAGCGGATCGATCCGCCGGTGTCCGACCCCAATGCGCCATAACACAATCCAGCTGCGGTCGCCACAACCGAGCCGCTCGATGAGATGCCGGTCCAATAATCCCGGTTCCAGGGGTTGCTGGGCGGCCTGATTGAAGGGTGATGATCGGAATAGGCGCCTTCGGTCATCTGGAGTTTGCCGAGCAAGACGGCGCCCGCCTGTTTCAGTCGGGCGACAACGGTGGCGTCCTCCGTCGGCACGAAATCGCGATGGATCGCCATGCCCGCGGCGGTGGGTACGCCCTTCGTCCAGAACAGATCTTTGATACCGAGCGGCACGCCGTGCAGCGGCCCGCGATAGCGGCCGGCTGCAATCTCGGCATCGGCCGACTGGGCCGCGGCGAGTGCGCGCTCCGGCGTGACGCATGCGAAGCTTGTCAGATGCTCGTCGAGCCGGCCTATCCGTTCCAGGTTCGCGTGTGTGACTTCGACTGCGGACAGCTCGCGCCGCCGCACGCGCTCGGCAAGCTCGGTCAGTTCCAGAAAGTGCAGTTCGTCTTCCATCCCTCACCTCAGACGATCTGCCTCGCAAGGACGTTGGCGACAAACTGCGCTGTCGTCTGACCGACTGCCTCCGGAGAGTCTTCCTGCAGAAAGTGCGAGCCCTGCACGGTCACGACCTGCTGGTTCGGCCAGGCGCGACAGAACTCCCGCTGGGCGCCGATGAGGAATCCGGCCGGCTCCGCGTCGATGAACAGCTTCGGGATTGAGCTCTTCGACAGCCAGCGCGAATAGGAGTCAACGATCTCGACGACGTCCTGAGGTTCGCCTGCGATCGGCAGGTCGCGGGTCCAGGCGAGCATTGGCATGCGCGAGGGGCCTGGAGTGCGGTAATGGCGCCGGTACACCTCCATGGCCTCGGGCGCGATATTCCGCAACGGCAATAGGTATTCGATGAACAGGTTCTTCTGCAGGATCAGCTCTTCGCCTTCCGGCGAGCGCTGCACCTGGAAGAAGGCTCGTGTGGCATCCGGCCACTCGTCCCAGGATCGAAACGGCCGGACGATTCCCTCCATGTAGACGATCGCTCTCACACGGTCGGGATGGCGCTGCGCCCAGGAGAAACCTAGCGCCGATCCCCAGTCGTGCAGAACCAGGATCACGTTGCGTTCCATGCCGACCTTTTCGAACCACGCGTCCAGGTATCGCTGGTGATCGACGAATCGATAGGCGCCGTTCGGCGCCGGTCCCGAATTGCCCATCCCGACGTAGTCCGGAGCCAGACACCGTCCGAGCGGGAGCAGGTGCGGAATGATGTTCCGCCACAGATACGACGGCGTGGGATTGCCGTGAAGGAAGACGATCGGATCACCCACGCCCACGTCGACATAGGCCATGTTCGCGCCCAGGAGCTCGACGTACTTCCGATAGGACGTCTCTTCCGTTGAGATAGCGGGATGTGGCATCGGGAGTTCTCCGTCCGCTGGCTGATCGCTCGGTGAGCGGTTCAGGTACACGCTCACGAGTCGTCGACACCAACAAATTATACTTACTGGTGTCCATTGATTGTCAACCAGCAAACAGTGTATGATGGTGTCGATGCGATTGGCCGAGAGATACGCCGTCGCGGAAGAGCTCGCGCTTCTCTACGATTTCGTGAATACGCTCGATCGCCGCCGCTATGTCGAGCAGGGCGTGGCCCACACGGGCGGAGACGAGTTGGCGACCTCGCGCCAGCTGGAGGCGTGGATGCGGCGGCGCCGCCTGCTCGGTGTCGACGAGCACATTACCGCGAAGGATCATCGTCGGGCGCGGGATCTGCGCGACGCGTTGCGCGCCTTCCTGGAACTCTCTCCGTCTGACCGCAAAGATCCACGCGCAGCCCGTTGGCTGACAACCGCGAGTCGGGATTTCCCGCTGACGCTCGTGGTTGCCAACAATGGCGCCGTCATGCTGCAAGCCGCACCCGGTTCGAGTGCACTCGGTCGCGTCCTCGCCGAAGTGTATGGCCTGGCTAGAACGGGTCAGCTCGCACGTCTGAAGGCCTGTGCATCGGAAGAGTGTCGCTGGATCTTCTTCGTTCGTTCCAAGCCTGCGAATCGGCACTGGTGTTCGTCGAAATTGTGCGGTAATCGTCAGAAGACGCGCACCTATCGACGCAAGCATCGCGAGGCGCTTCAATCCTTGCCCACCGCACGGCGGCGATCTCAAAGGACGTGAAGCGTCGTTCAGGAATCTGTTTGATGCGGCGGCCGATCTGACCGGCGGCGCAACGAAACACTGGCTGGAGAGTGGGCGGGGCGACCGATTCGCTCTGCGAATCCGCGGCGACCTTACCGTAGGGTCAAGGCGAGGCGGATCTCAACGAGAGGAAAACGCTGGTCAACGACAACCTCGAGATCGGTGGCGACGACAACAACAGGGTTCGGTTCCGCGCTGCTCGCGACTCAGCGTCGGGTCGAGGTTGACACGGACGACTGTTCCCCCGGCGAGCATCACTCGGGCTCTTTCACCCATCCACGCCCGGGCGTCCAGCGAACCGATGTTCCTTTTGAGAGGTCCACCAGACCCTCGGTATCCGCTGGTGGCAGGCTTTTCACCCACTCCTCAAAGCCTTCCTCAACAAGCTGGACACTCTCGGGGTGAGGCGTACGCGGCGAATGCCTGAGCGCCTCACGTCGCGGCTGGGGGCTGTCTTCCATGGTGTAGAGACTACGCTTAAGGCGTCCACGGTGCAGCGAAGTGAGAGTAGGCGCTACGTCTCCTGCAGCGCCTACCCGATCACGTCGTCATCGTACCTGCCTGAGCACTTGGGGAGCCGTTCAATGTTCTCGTGATAAAGGAAAAGCTCACGTGAGGTCGCGCGCCGTGATCCTGCGACGAACTCTTCGGGTGCTGTATCGCGCCCGACCATCGTCAGTCGTCGGTCATGCCGCAGGAAAGGATTGCCAATCGACAGTCGACCGCGTAGTGCTGCTCGGAACTGGCCGCGGGGCGAGTTGGGCACAAGATTTGTGCCGTCGGATCATGGGCCTTTCAAGGCCCATGTGTTCGGAATAGACCCCTGGGAGAGCTGGTG
>JBOGIN010000462.1:0-3615 GCA_050742275.1 Vicinamibacteraceae bacterium | reverse complement strand
TCTTCGCCCAGGGCTACAACGCCGCGCGCGACCGGCTCTTCCAGCTCGAGATGTGGCGCCGGCGGGCAACCGGCACGGTCGCGGAGATCCTCGGCGCGCGCGAAGTCGATCGCGACATCGGCGCGCGCTTGCTGCGATACCGCGGCGAGCTCGGCGACGAGCTCGATCACTACCATCCGCGCGGCCGGCAGATCATCGAAGCGTTCACCGCCGGGATCAACGCGTACGTCGCCAAAGCACGGCAAGACGAGTCTCTGCTGCCGATCGAGCTTCGTCTCCTTGGTCTCAGGCCGGAGCCGTGGACGCCGGAGATCGTGGTCTCGCGGCATCAGGGCCTGTTCTCGAACCTGACGCAGGAGCTGGACGTCGCACGGGCGGTTCAGGCAATCGGCGCCGACAAGGTGAAGGAGCTGCATTACTTTCACCCGGGCGATCCGGTTCTGGAGCCGGACCCGACGCTCGACCTCTCGCTGCTCAATGACAATATCCTGCGACTCTATCGAGCACATCGATCCGACATTGACTTCGCCGCGGCGAAAGGCGTCAGGAGCGGCCGGCCCCAGAATCGCGCCTACGGTGCGCTGCATCCGCGGCAACCGCCAAGCGCGCCCTCCTGGAACGACATCGGGAGCAACAACTGGGCGCTGAGCGGCCGGCGAACCGAGCATGGCGCGCCGATCATGGCCAACGATCCACACCGTGCGCTTCAGGCGCCGTCGCTGCGGTACGTCGTCCACCTGGTGGCGCCCGGCTGGAACGTGATTGGCGGCGGCGAGCCGGCGCTTCCGGGCGTGTCGATCGGGCACAACGAGCATGGAGCATGGGGGCTGACGGTCTTCAGGATCGACATGGAAGATCTGTATGTCTACGAGACGCGACCGTCGAGCCCGAGCGAGTACCGATACCGGGGCGCGTGGGAATCGATGCGTGTGGAACGAGAGACGGTCCGCGTACGAGGGGCGCCGCCGGTCGAGGCGACCTTGAAGTTCACACGGCATGGCCCAGTGCTGTACGAAGACGAGACGAATCACAAGGCGTATGCGCTGCGTGCAGGCTGGCTCGAGAAGGGGGGCGCGCCGTATCTCGCGAGCTTACGCATGAATCAGGCGACGAGCTGGGAAGAGTTTCGTCACGCCTGCTCCTACAGCCATACGCCCGCCGAAAACATGGTGTGGGCCGACACCAGCGGAACCATTGGATGGCAAGCGGTGGGCATCGCGCCGATTCGACGACAGTGGAGCGGCCTCGTTCCCGTGCCCGGCGACGGCCGATACGAGTGGGACGGCTACCTTCCAATCAAGGCGCTGCCGTCGGTGGTCGACCCAGACGAGGGCTACGTCGCCACGGCCAACCACAATCTCGTGCCGGCGGGATACGCTCATCGAAACGCGCTTGCCTGGAGCTGGGCGGACCCCTACCGTGCGAACCGCATACACGAAGTGCTCGGCTCCGAAAGGCGCTTCTCGATGACCGACATGATGGCGCTGCAGCACGACGAGCTCTCGGTTCCGGCACGCCAGCTGGTCTCACTCCTGTCACGCGTCGAGGTGTCGGATCCCGATCTTCAGCGCGTGATAGGACAACTGTCTCGATGGAATCTCGTGCTCGATCGAGACTCGGTCGAGGCGGCCATCTACGTGTCCTGGGAGCGGCGGCTATCGGAGAACCTGCGAGCGCTCGTGGTGCCAGCCGAAGCACGCGACCTCATTACGAGCATACCCATGACGCGAGTCATCCAGTGGTTGACGACGCCCGATGCACGTTTCGGCAGAGATCCGGTCGCCAAACGCGACGAGCTCCTGCGCTCGAGCCTGCGAGAGGCGCTCACGGATTTGAGGGAACGCCTCGGCGCTGATCGATCCGCCTGGCGCTATGGACAAGCGCGCTTCAAGCACGTGTTGATCGAGCATCCGCTGAGTCAGGCGGTGTCCGAGAAGCAACGTCTCGCGCTCGATGTCGGTCCGCAGCCCCGCGGTGGCTATGGTCTTACCGTCAACGCCACGAGTGGGACGAACAACCAGACATCGGGCGCCTCGTTTCGAGTCATCATCGATACGTCCAATTGGGATCGATCGGTTGGAACCAACGCTCCCGGACAGTCCGGCAACCCCGCCAACGCGCACTATCGCGATCTGTTCGAGCTCTGGTCACGTGGCCAGTACTTCCCGCTCCTCTACTCGCGGGCGCGGGTAATGGACGCCGCCGAAAAGATTGAAACGCTCACGCCGACGCCTGGTAGCCTGTAGTCATGCTCCGAAAGATCCTCAAGGGCACCGGCCTGGCAATCGCCCTCCTCATCGTCGTGGGCGCCGTGCTGTACGCGCTCGGCCTGCGCATGGTCCTGCATGGAAGCGGGATGCCCTATCTTGCGTTCATGCGGTCGGAGAGTGCACAGGCAGCGCGAATTGCAGCGCATCGCGAGAGCCAGCGTGCGAAGCACGAGGCACGTCCGGCGCGCGCTCCAGCCGACGGCGCGGCCTACTGGACCGACTTTCGCGGCCCCAATCGCGACGGTCACTACCGCGAGCAATCGATCCTGACGAAATGGCCCGCTGGTGGGCCGAAGCCCGAGTGGAAACAGCCGATCGGTGGCGGCTACGCGTCATTTGTCGTTGCGCACGGCAAGGCCTTCACCATCGAGCAGCGTGACGATGACGAGGTCGTCGCCGCCTACGACGTGGCGACGGGACGTGAGCTGTGGACGAATCGCTGGAGCGCGGCATTTCGCGAGAGCCAGGGCGGCGATGGACCGCGCGCCACGCCGACGTGGCACGAGGGCCGCGTCTACGCGCTCGGCGCAACCGGTGAGCTCCGCTGCCTCGAGGAAGCGGATGGCCGCGTGGTGTGGCGAACGAACATCCTCAGCGACGCCCGCGCTGACAATTTGACATGGGGCATGGCGGCCGCCCCCCTCGTCGTGGACGATACCATCGTCGTTCTGCCTGGCGGCAAGAACGGTCAGTCGGTTGTGGCGTATGACGCCCGCACGGGCAGACGCCGCTGGTCGGCGCTCGACGACAAACAGGGCTACTCGTCACCGATGCTGGTGACGCTCGCCGGCGTCCGGCAGATCCTGGTCTTCAGCGCGTCGCGTCTCATGGGCCTCTCACCGAAGGAAGGTGACGTTCTCTGGGAGCACCCGTGGACAACGCCGTTCGACGTCAACGCGTCGCAGCCGATTGTCATCGGCGAGAATCGGGTCTTCGTGTCGACGGGGTACGGCACCGGCGCAGCGGTCATCGAGATCGCTCCACGCGGGGATCGACGTTTCGCGGTTCGCGAGGTCTGGCGCAACATCCGCATGAAGAACCGCTTCACCAGCTCGGTCCTGCACGAGGGCTTCATCTATGGGCTAGACGAGGCGATCCTCGCGTGCGTGAGCGCCGATACCGGCAAGCTGATGTGGAAAGGTGGACGGTACGGTCACGGCCAGTTGATGCTGGCGGACGGACACCTGATCGTCCTCACCGAGGATGGGGATCTCGCGCTCGTGCGCGCGACCCCAGAGCGCCATGAGGAGATCGTGCGCTTTCCCGTCCTCGACGGGAAGGCCTGGAACCATCCGGCCATGAGCGACGGCTACCTCTTGGTGCGGAACCTCGCGGAGATGGCGGC
>JBOGIN010000461.1:0-2099 GCA_050742275.1 Vicinamibacteraceae bacterium | reverse complement strand
CCTGACCCCTGACCCCTGACCCCTGAGCCTGCTCTTGCCGACAGTTTGGTCGGGATGGTATAAAACTACGTTTCGGCGTGCCACTTGAGGTGCGCTCAAGCCGGCCCTTCCATGCCCGGCTGACTCGCGGGCTGGGTTTTCTCCGGAGGCAATGCGTGTCGCTGGACCTGTCGGTCCTGTGGGTGATTCTCTCGGTTCTCGTGCTGACAGCCACCCTGCAGCACTTCCTGTTCAAGCCGCTGACTCGCGTGATGCGCGCGCGTGAAGAAGCCGTGGCGTCGGCGCGTGCCCTGGCGGCCCGCGCGGCGGCTGAAGCGCGACGGGCTGCCGAAGAGTACGACGCCAAGACCGCCGCCGCCCGGGCGAGCCTCTACCGTGAAATGGACGAGGTCCGCCGCAAGGCGCTCGAAAAGCGCTCGATGCTCGTTGCCGAGACACGACGTGAAGTCGAACAAGAGAGGGCGCGGGCTGCTGAAGAGCTACAGACATCCATTGAAGGCGTGCGGGCCCACCTGTCCGCCGAGGCACATGAGCTCGGCGTTGCCGTGGCACGCCGCCTGCTCGACCGCCAAGCTTCCTAATTGATTCAACAGCGAAGGGCAGAACGCCAAAGACCGATGCTCGTGCGCGCTTGTGAAATTCGGATCAATCTCGCGGTACGCCTGATGCTGATGGCGGGCGCGCTGTGCCTGTGTCCTCTGCCGCTGGCCGCCGAGCCAGCGGGATCCAAGCAGGCTGGCGAAGTGGCGCCTTCACATGGGAGTCCGTCGCAGCACGCAGAAGCCGCCGGTCAGGCAACCGGAAATGGGAAGCGGGAACCGGGTCACGCGGGAGACGAGACGAGCGCTCCGCAGCACGGGGAGGCGCATGCCGAGGATGCGGGCCACGGGGAGAGCGGCTGGCGCACCATCGCCACGCTGGTCAACTTCCTGGTGCTCGCCGGCGGCCTGTATTACTTTCTCCGGACGCCGCTTGCCGGACATCTCGCTGGACGTGCCGACGGGATCCGGTCTGCTCTCGCGGAGGCGGAATCGACCCGCAAGACGGCCAGCGCGCAGCTCACCGAGGTCGAGGCGAAGCTCCAGGCGCTTCCACGCGAGATCGAGACGCTCAGGCAACGCGGCGTCGAGGAGATTGCGGCGGAAGAGGCACGCATTCGCCAGGCCACCGAGGAGGAGCGGCACCGGATGGTGACGCAGGCGCGGCGCGAGATTGATCTGGCCCTCCGCGTGGCGAAGCAGGAGCTGGTGGCGCACGCGGCGTCGCTCGCCGTTGACGTCGCGTCGGACCATCTCCGTGAGACGATGACTCCGGCCGACCAGGAGCGTTTGATTACGCGTTATGTCGCGGATGTGAGGCAGCCACATGACTAGGCTCGAGGCGACGCGCGCAGCCAGGGCCCTGTTCGAAGTCTCGCTTCGGCAGGATGATCCGGCGCGTACGGCCGCCGACCTCGCGCGCACTGTGGAATTGCTCGAGGCGCACCCGGACCTGACGCGCGCGCTCACCAGCCCGATGGTGAAGCCGGCGGCAAAGCATGCGCTCGTCGACCAGCTCGCGCCGCGGCTCGAGCTCACCTCCCTCACGCATCGACTGTTGTTGGCGCTCGCCGATCGAGACCGCCTCGCCGCTATCCGCCCCATTGCGGCCGCCTTCCACCGGCGTGTGCTCGAGCATCAACGTGTGATCGAGGCGGCGGTGACGACGGCCGTGCCGCTGAGCGACGAGCAGGCGGAGGCGATCGCGGCTGGACTCTCTCGTGCGACGGGCAGGCGCGTGTCGCTCGTGCGCACGGTCGACCCGGCCATCATTGGCGGCGCGGTGGCGCGTGTTGGCAGCGTGGTGTTCGATGGCAGCGTCACGACGCAGTTGCGGCGATTCAAGGAACAACTGAGCGCACAGGTATGACGATCAAAGCAGACGAGATCACGCGGCTCATTCGCGAGCAGATTGGCGGCTTCTCCCCCGATGTGGACGTGGCGGAGGTCGGGACGGTCGTATCGGTCGGCGACGGCATCGCGCAGCTCCACGGTGTGGAGCGTGCCATGGCGGGCGAGATGATCGAGTTTCCGCACGGCGTCTACGGGATCGCGCTGAAT
>JBOGIN010000460.1:0-2311 GCA_050742275.1 Vicinamibacteraceae bacterium | reverse complement strand
AGCTGAAGGAGATCGAGAGGCTCCTCGCCGGCCTGCCGCTGGAGCTGCTCCCACTCGCTGTCTATCCCGACGTAGTACCTGCCCCGGAGGAGCAGGAGACATTCGAGGGCAACGCGCGCCAGAAGGCGCTGCATTATGCCGCGGCAACCGGCGAGGTCGTCGTGGCCGAGGACTCCGGCTTCGAGATCGATCGACTGGATGGCGCGCCCGGTGTGCGCTCCGCGCGTCACCCTGGCCGCGACTACGCCGAGCGAATGGCGACGCTCTACGCCCAGCTCGACGCGCGCGGCGGACGCGACTCACCCGCGCGCTTCGTCTGCCCCGTCGCGCTCGCGGCAACCGGCGCCGTGTTGTTCGAGACGCGCTGCACCGTCGAGGGTGTGGTCGCCCCGGAGCCGCGAGGCACCGGCGGGTTCGGCTACGATCCGATGTTCCTCTACCCGCCCTACGGCCGGACGTTGGCGGAAGTCTCACCCGACGAGAAAGCTGCCGTGAGTCACCGCGGCCAGGCGTTTCGCCAGCTCCGCGCCTGGCTCGCACGGCCCGCGCGCTAGTGTCACGCCACAGCCGCACGGGATGGACGGGGTGGGACCGCGCTTTCGCCGACACGTCCTTTACGGCAGCGGTACCGCCGGAACGAGGTCACCGGTGCTGAGCGGCTGCCCGTTGACGGTCGCGTAGGTCGCACCCTCGATCACGAGCGGCTGTGTGCCATCGCTGCTCTCGATCACCACCCCGAAGCGCCGGCCATCGGCTTCGGGCACGACGTTGAGCAACCGCACGGTAGTGCGATTCCTCGCCCCCAGGGGCACCGTGACCTTCGCCGGCGCGGTGCCATCGTCGAAGTACAACGTGAGAGTGGCCTCCGCCGCGGAGGCGTGCGGATTGACAAGGAGGAGATACGGCTCCACCTCGCCAGGTCCGCCGGCGGTCATGCCCGCGAGTGCCCAGCGCGACGCCGGTGCCTCGACCCCAGGTCCCGCATGGCCGGCCCACCAAGGTGCTCCGCTCCCCCACCACATCGCCCGCTCAGCGAGGATCGGGTGATCGGCCTCGACCTCCATCGCCACGGTGGTGCCTGCCGCGGGGAGATCGGCCGCTTCCAGGTTCACCCACACCGTCCGACGGCTCTCTGGGGCCAAGGTTACCGTTTGTTCGACGGGCCCGCCCGTGGGCCGCAAATAGCGCACCGTCGCAGTCGCTACCTCGTCGTGGGGATTGGTGAGGCACAGGAACAGCTCGAAGAAGCCGGTGGCGCCCTCAGCGAACGTCCAGTGTGTGAGCGGAGCCGACACGGCCGGAGCGATGGTGCCCGCCGTGAACGGTTGGGCGGAATCCGTCGTGAGATACATCGCTCGCTCGACGACGATCGGCACGGCATTGGTGGAAAGGATGCGAGCGGAGAGCGCTGTGTTTCCGAGCTCGGGGTCTGGTGTCACGCCGTCCGGCGCGTTGACGAAAATCGTCGTTCGCGCTTGCGGCGGGAGCGTGTAGGTGCGGGTCACGGGAGGTTCCCCCGCCGCACGTAGATACGTCGCTTCGATTTGCGCCGCCTGGTCGTGCGGATTGTAGACAAGATAGAAGAGGCTGAAGACACCGGTGGCCCCTTCGCTCAGCCACCAGGTGGTCTGTGGCGCAACGACGCCGGCGCTCCTATGGGTGCCCCAGGGCGCGGCCCCTCCCCACGTCATGGTGCGGCTCGTGATGAGCGGCTGATCCGCCTCAACAATCGTCACCAGTGCCGCCCAGGTTGCGGGAACGACACTCTCGGCATCGATCTCGACCTGGCTCACGGCCGGCACCGATACCGTGTGCGTCGCCGTCTGACCCGCCCCGTCTGCGAAGCGAAGCGTCGCCTCGGCATCCACTGGGCCGGGATTGAACAACGCGAAACGTGTGTCGAAGAACGGCCCAACGGCACCTTCGGCGAAGTAGCGCGTATAGACGCTGCCCACCACGGCCTCACCGCTCAACGTGAGGGTGCCGTTGACACCACCGTCAGCGCTGGCAAGGACGTTGTCGCTAAAGCTGCCAACCGAAGTAGGCGTGAACTCGACGGTCACGGTGCATTGTGCAGCGGGTTGTAGCGCGGCCGGACAGTTGTGGCTCTGACTGAAGGGCGCGGCTGGGTCTGCGAGGCTCAGGTTCTCAGCGTCGGGATTGCCGGTGTTTTCGAGCGTCACGTCAAAGACGCCGGTGTCCCCCACTTGCACGGCGCCGAAGTCATGACTGGCGGGCGTGAAGACGAGCGTCGCCACTGGCTGGGCGACGCTGTCGCCACTCAATACCAACGTCACGTCGACGCCACCGT
>JBOGIN010000459.1:0-2982 GCA_050742275.1 Vicinamibacteraceae bacterium | reverse complement strand
GCACCACCACGGTCTCTTCCAGGCCGCCGACCTCGAGCGTCAGGCGCACCGACGCCGGCACGGCGGCGTTCACGCGGACGTTGTCCAGCACTGCGTTCTTGAAGCCCGCCAGCGTGACGGTTACCGTATAGGTTCCAGCGTTCAGGGCCGGGATGGTAAACGTCCCGTTCTCTCCGGTGACGGCGTGGAACGTCGCAGCCGTGGCGGTGTTGGTGACTGTCACGTCCGCGCCTGGAATCAGCGCACCAGACGAGTCGACGACGAGGCCAGAGAGTGAGGTGGTGGCGCCACCGCCTTGGCCATGGGCGAGAGAGGTGACCAGCGTGACCATCGACGCGCAGACGAGCGTCGACATCGAACGGCGCAAGCCAAACATCAGTCCCCCTTTCCATCCAGCGCGGGTGACCGCGCCCGGAGCCGGCTCCCAGCGCGTGGCCACGCTGCGAGGCCGTTGAACGTGGATTCGCGCAGGCGGGCGCCGGCATGAATCCACTAACTCGGTGGGGGTAGTAGGGTGTATACAGACTGTTCACCAGCTGTGTCAAGCGTATCCACGGACGGCGTATCCACGGACGGCCTCACAATGAGGGAGCTCTGCTGTGAATGTCACGACGTTCTCTAGTTTGGTGTTGGCAATCCTGCTGGCGCTCCCGCTCTCTGCCGGCCAAGGAGACGCTCAGCGTGAGCCGTTCACGCTGGAGCAGGTGCTCGGCTTCACGTTCCCGAGCGAGTTGACGGCCTCGCCCTCGGGATCGCGTGTTGCCTGGGCGTTCTTGCAGCGGGGCGTGCGCAGCCTGTGGGTCGCCGACGGTCCGCAATTCGTGCCGCGACAAGTGTTCGCGTCGGAAGGAGACGAGGGACAGGAGCTGACGAATCTCGCGTTCTCTGCGGACGGGCGCTATCTCGTATACGTGCGTGGCGGCGACCACAGCTCGAACTGGGCTGCCGAAGGCAACCTGATGCCGAACCCGACGAGCAGCCCGGTACAGCCCAAGATGGAGGTCTGGGCCGTCGCCGGCGATGGCAGCGGCAAACCACTGCGCATTGGCGAAGGAGACGAGCCGGTGCCGGCGCCACACGGCGATCGCGTCGTGTTCAAGAAGGGCCGCGAGCTATGGGTGGCGTCGATCGAGGGACGCACCGAGGCGAAACCTCTCTTCTTCGAGCGCGGCGAGTCCGAGTCGCCCGAGTGGTCGCCGGACGGCAAGACGCTTGCCTTCGTTTCCAACCGCGGCGACCAGAGTTACATCGGTCTCTACACGTCGCCGCAGGAACCGCTCCGCTATCTTGCCCCGTCGACGTCGCGTGACTCGATGCCCCGCTGGTCGCCCGATGGCAGCCGCATCGCGTTCGTCCGGCAACCCGGGCGCGGCGGTCCGATGCACGCGCCGCTGGAGTGGGAGCCGCAGCCGTGGGCCATCTGGGTGGCGGACGTCAAGACAGGCCAAGCACGCGAGCTGTGGACGAGCCCGGAGACAGCCCGCGGCTCCTATCCTCGCGTGGCTGGCGGCGCGAATCTCATGTGGGGTGCGGACAATCACCTCCTGTTCCTCAGCTACCACGCCGCGTGGCCGCATCTCTATACGGTGGACACCAGCGCTGAGAACCGCGAGCCAGAGCCGTTGACACCGGGCGCATTCATGGTCGAGCACATGACGCTCACGCCGGATCGGCGTTCCGTGATTTACAGTGCGAATACCGGCGACAACGAGCAGGATCGCGAGCGACGCCATCTGTTCAGCGTATCGGTCGCGGGCGGCGCTCCAGTCGCGTTGACCTCCGGCACGGGACTCGAATGGGCGCCAGCGGTCACCGGCGATGGGGAGATGGTCGCGTATCTCGCCTCCACGCCGACGCAACCGCCGCTGCCCGTCGTTCGCACGCTCGGCGAGAGCGGCGAGCCGCGCACGCTGTTTGCCGATCGGCTCCCGCCCGATTTCCCGGCAAAGCACCTGGTTACGCCGGAGGACGTCGTCATCACCGCGCCGGACGGCACCCGCGTGCACGCGCAGCTCTTCCAGCCGCCGACTGGGCCGGCGCCGCGGCCCGCCATCGTATTCGCCCATGGCGGTCCTGCGCGGCAAATGCTGCTTGGCTGGCACTACATGTTCTATTACGCGAACACGTACGCGATGAATCAGTATCTCGCGAGCCGGGGCTACGTCGTACTGTCGGTGAACTATCGACTTGGGATCGGGTACGGGTTCGAGTTCCACCGGCCCGAGCGCGCAGGCGTGCGCGGCGCGTCGGAATATCAAGACGTGCTGGCGGCGGGAAGATACCTCCAGACGCGCCAGGACATCGATCCAGATCGTATCGGCATCTGGGGCGGGTCCTATGGTGGCTACCTGACGGCGCTTGGACTGGCGCGAAACTCCGATGTCTTTGCAGCGGGGGCTGACTTGCACGGTGTCCACAGCCGTCTCCAGCTTCCCTCGACGGAGCAGCAGGCAGCGGCACTGGCCGGCGACGGCATCACGCGTGCGGATCTCGAGGAAGCCGCCAAGGTCGCGTGGGAGTCCGCTCCCGCCGCCCACGTGAAGACCTGGCGCTCACCCGTGCTGCTCGTGCACGGAGACGACGACCGAAACGTGCGCGTCGAGCAGACTGTTGATCTCGTACAGCGCCTCCGCGCCGCGGAGGTGCCGTTCGAAGAGATCGTCATCCCGGACGACATCCACGATTTCCTGCTCTACCGCAACTGGATCCGCGTCTACACGGCCGTCGCGGACTTCTTCGATCGCCACCTGAAGGCGGAAAAGGAAACTGCGTCACAATAGCAGGAGAGAGGCGGGAGCTCATGTTCGAACAGAAGCTACGGATACCGACGCCGGAACACGCGCTGCCAGGTCGCAGCGAGCGCATGCCAATCCCCTCGCGCCATTTCGTGAACGGCCGACCACTCGATGGTCCGTTCCCCGACGGCCTGGAGCTCGCGCTCTTCGGGATGGGCTGTTTCTGGGGCGCGGAGCGGAAGTTCTG
>JBOGIN010000458.1:0-1812 GCA_050742275.1 Vicinamibacteraceae bacterium | reverse complement strand
GACGAGGAGCTGGTCGACTGGGTCCGGACCGCGCACGAGACCACCCGCTTCACGACCAGCGTCTGCACCGGCTCGTTCGTCCTCGGCGCCGCCGGGTTGCTGGAGGGGCTCACCGCCACGACCCACTGGAGCGCGCTCGAGATCTTGGAGAAGCTTGGCGCCAAGCCCGCCGAGGAGCGCGTTGTGGAGCATCTCGATCGGCGGATCATCACGGCCGCGGGCGTGTCCTCGGGGATCGACATGGCGCTACGCCTCGTGGAGCTGCTCATCGATCGAACCGCCGCGGAGGCGACCCAGTTGATGATCGAGTACGATCCACAGCCGCCATTCGACGCCGGCGCCAGGGACAAGGCGGGTGATCAGGTGATGGCAAGAGCGCGGGAGTATGCGCAGCACCGCCATTGACACTTGCGACCGCCGAGGCGGACTGCGCGCTCAACGGTCTCGCGTCACGACTCTGGCACGGCTGCCGCTACGGATCCGCTAACCAGCAACGCTTTCTTGGCCACCCAGCGGTCGCCGGCACACTCAGAGTAGCTCGCGACGATTCCGACGATGCCTGCAATGATTGCGAAGAGTGTGGCGAACTGGATACCAACTATCCATAGAAACCGCTGATCCATCACATCGAAGCGACACTCCATCTTCCGTTCGAGCGCTGCGATCGCGCCCTTCAAGTCCGCCACGTCGCTCCTGTACGGATCCACGTTCACCTCGAGCCTCAGGACGACGATGCCATCGTCGTCGAGGAAAAGCAAGGGGCCGACCACTGGCATCGCGCACGTTCAGGATAGCGCTCGGTGCTCGCTTCTAGCGGGCACGCCCGCCTCGTTTCCAGCCAGCGGCAAACAGCGCGACTGCAAACGCGGTAAGCGTCCACCAGAGCGCTCGCGGAACCGCTGGCGGCGAATCGTCCGACGGCGACGTCGTCTTATTCTCGAGGACGCGCCCGGTGACGATCGGTGCGGTCGCCGCGCCGGCAGGCTTGCCGGCCCTCCGCGAAACAGGTGCCTTGTTCGGCGCCGCATTGCCGACGGAGCGAGGCTTGGGTGCGGCGTTGGGCCGAGAGGCGGCTGTCGCCGTGGGGGCGGGATCGGCCGCGGTGACCGTCGTGGCTCGATCGATGGCGGCACGATACTTCGCGGTGAGCTGAGCGCCGCCTGGCACATTGGCGAGCGAGCGATCCACGAGCTTGGTGAGCGCCTCGTTCCGGCAGACCGTGGCTTCGCAGACCGCGCCGTGCGCCGCCGTGCTCTCGGCGAGTCGACGCGCGACGTCGGCAAGGTCCTTCGCGCTGGCGTGCCAGTGACCGCGCGATGCCGCACCCAGCAGATTGGCCATCAACACCTGCTGCGCGTGTGGGTTGTAGCGCTCGAAGAACTGATCCAAGTCGAGCCCGAGCTCGTCGTCCACGTACACCGCCTTTACCTCCGCCCAGTCGCGGCTGTTGACCATGTCGCTGGCCGTGCTGTCCCACAGGTCGAGGTGGTCCGTCATGAACATGAGCTGACGGGCGCCGTCGTACCCGTGCGCCTTCATCTCTGCAAGCCAACGTGGATTGAGATAGCGCGTGCGCAGCTCCGTCTGCAGTGCACGCGCTGCCGGAGCGATGGATGCGGCCGCCGGGTCCCGCGGGTCGCTCACGTAGAGATCGATGTCGCGCCCCGTGACGCCTCGAGCGGCGAGATTGAGACCGCCGAGAAAGCCCGCGGACATCGGATGATCGAGCAGGCCATTGACATGGCTGCTCCGCGGCAGGGTGGCGGCATCGACGCCGGCAAGGCCCTGCTCGAAGGCAGGGCGTGCCGGCGC
>JBOGIN010000457.1:0-4458 GCA_050742275.1 Vicinamibacteraceae bacterium | reverse complement strand
AACCACTGCGTGAACGACATCCTGGTTCAGGGAGCGCGGCCGCTTGTCTTTCTCGATTACCTGGCAACCGGCCGGCTCTCGCCTGATGTGGCGGCCAGCGTTGTCAGCGGGTTGGCACGCGCGTGCCAAACGAACGGATGCGCCCTCCTCGGTGGTGAGACCGCCGAGATGCCAGGCTTCTACGCGGATGAGGAGTACGACCTCGCCGGCTTCATCGTGGGTGCGGTCGACCGCGCCCGCATTATCGACGGACGGACCGTTGCACCCGGCGACGTGCTGATTGGCTTGCCGTCGAGCGGTCTGCATACGAACGGCTATTCGCTGGCGCGTCGAATCGTATTCGAGCGGCTCGGTCTCACGACCGATACGAACGTGCCCGAGATCGGGCGGGACCTGGGTGGCGCACTGCTCGTCCCGCATCGCACGTATCTGCCAGTTGTGGAGCCGCTGCTGAAGCGCGACGTCATCAAGGCCATGGCGCACATCACGGGTGGCGGCATCACCGACAACCTGCCGCGGGTGCTGCCACAAGGTGTCTCCGCGGAAGTCGACCGCGGGGCATGGGAGATTCCCGCGCTCTTTCAATGGCTGCAAGCTGCCGGCGATGTGCGTGCCGACGAGATGTATCGAACGTTCAACATGGGAATTGGGTTGATTCTCGTGTGTGGCGAAGCCAATGCCGCCTCGCTCGTCGCCCAGCTGCGCGAGCGTGGTGAGCCAAACGCCAGGGTGATTGGACGAGTTGTCCCCGGCGCTCGGATCGTCGTGTACCGGTAGTCGGGAATGGGAACGGGAAACAGGACACAGGAAACGGGAAACGGGAGGCGGCTCGGCATCCTGATCTCCGGGCGCGGAAGCAACCTGCAGGCAATCATCGACGCGACCACGGACGGCCGCCTCGATGCCACCGTGCGCGTGGTGATCTCCAATCGACCCGGCGTGCAGGGGCTCGAGCGCGCCCGGGCAGCGGGTATCGAAACGCTGGTCGTCGATCACACGACCTTCAGCTCTCGATCGTCATTCGACCGAGCGCTCGTCGCGGTGTTGAAGGAGCGCAACGTGGATCTCGTCTGCCTCGCGGGATTCATGCGCCTGCTCGGCGCTGAGTTCGTCAGCGCCTTCCCCAACGCGGTCCTCAACATCCATCCTTCGCTCTTGCCGGCGTTCCCCGGCTTGGACGCCCAGCGCCAGGCGTGGGCGTATGGCGTCAAGCTGTCGGGCGTCACGGTGCATTTGGTGACTGAAGACCTCGACGCGGGTCCCATCCTCGCGCAGGCGGCTGTCCCTGTCCGCGACGAAGACACGCCGGAGACACTGGCGACCCGGATCCTGGCCGAGGAGCACCGCGTGTATCCGGACGCCATCGCGCGGGTGCTCCGCGGCGGCTGGCGCATCGACGGTCGGCGATTCATCGTTGGTCACCACGAAGAACACGAAGCGTAACGACGAAGGACACGAAGAAGAAGTTCACCACGAAGAGCACGAAGAACACGAAGTTTGAAGAACACGAAGAAATCAACCACGAGGAACACAAAGAGCACGAAGAAGACCAATGAACTTTCGCTTCGTGCTCGTCTTTCTTCGTGTCCTTCGTGGTGAAACCCTTCGTGTTCTTCCTGGTGTCATCAGCGCTCGGCTCTCTGACTCACCCCCACCAAAGGCGTCCGCTGTCGTGGCGTGTAAGTCGACCCGCGTGGCGACGTGTGGCTGTCGAACAGCGTGAGCGTCGTCACGGGCATCGATCCAATTGGTTCCGAGGCTTCGCGCGCCCAGTTGGGGAGCCGGACGCGTCGCGGCATTCGGTCCCGCTTGAAGCGCGCGAGCGTGACGTGCGGATGGAACGGTCGCGGCTCCGGAGGCACGCGGAGAGCGGTCAAGCGTCGTTGCACTTCGTCGTAGAGCTCCTCGAATGATGCGCCCCCACGTCGAAGGCCCACCCAGAGGACGCGTGGTGACGACGCATGTGGAAACGTGCCGACGCCGCCGATCTCGATCCCGAATGGTGCGAGTTGCACCGGTGTCTCGAGGGCAAGGCGAAGCGCCTCAACTGCCTCGTCTCCCATCTCACCGAGAAAGCGCAGTGTGACGTGCAGATTGGCTGACGGTGCCCAGGACGCACCACGTGCAGCTTCCGGATGGAGCTTTCCCTGGAGCGTCGTGATCAGCTGACTCACCGCCGCACGCGTCGCCTCGTCGAGATCAACTGCTAGGAACAGCCGCATGAAGCAAACCTGTCGCCTGCCCTCGACCCTGCGCCTCGCCCTGTCCCCGCCCCTCGCCCCTGCTGACCCCTGACCCCTGATCCCTAGAAGTCGGCCTTGCGCTCGAGCGTGAGCACCGCGACCTCAGGCGGACAATTAATCCGACATGGCACGTACACGGTGCCGACGCCGCGACTGACGAAGACCGTCGTGTGCTCGCGCCTGGCGACGCCGGCAAGCACGGGAAACTTGCGGCCAGCAAGCGCACCGACGTACGGAAGCACGACCTGCCCGCCGTGCGTGTGGCCAGACAGCACGAGCGGCACACCGAGCGCGCTCGCCTGGTGGAGCCGGCGCGGGTCGTGCGCCAGCAGGAACGTCGTCGGGCGCGCGCCGCGAAGCAGCCGCGCGAGGTCGACCATCGTTCGAGTCCAGAACCGCAAGCCGAGGAGGTCGACCGGCTCGCCTCGGATACGAACCGTCGTGCGCGCATCCTCGAGCACCTCGAAGCCAGCTCGTGACAACGCACGCGGCATGTCGTGGTCGTCGTCATGGTTCCCCAGGATTGCAAAGACCCCTTGCGGCGCCGTGAGCGGCCGGAGCACTTCGGCGGCGGGGGTGACGAACCGACGATTGCCCCACGTTACGTAGTCGCCGCCGAGCACGATCAGATCCGGACGCTCGTCGAGGAGCAGCGCGACCGCACGCTCGATTAACTCGTGGGGGACGAGGGTGCTCAAATGGGTGTCCGTCAGGAGACCGAGACGAAGGCCGGCGAGGGCTGGCGGCAACCCCGATACCGGCAGCTGCGCGCGGGTGACACCGAGGTGGAGCCGCTCGAACGAGTAGCCGTGCGCACCGGTCCCGACCGCGGCTCCGACGGCCGCCGCCGCCGCCGTCCTGAGCCAATCGCGCCGGGTCAGTCCCCGCGTCGCGCCAGCAGCCATGTCTACCGCTATCGTAACAGCGTGGTGTCGGCCTATAGTGTTCCCGAGTCATGACGCTGGACCAGGAACTTGCTTATCTGACCAAAGGGTGCGTGGATGTCGTTCGCCCGGCGGAGCTCGGTGCCAAACTGGAGCGCGCGCACCGGGAAGGGCGACAGCTCACGGTCAAGGTGGGGTTCGATCCCACCGCCCCCGACCTTCATCTCGGCCACACGGTGCTCCTTCGCAAGATGAAGCACTTCCAGGATCTCGGCCACCGCGTGATCTTCTTGATTGGTGACTTCACGGGGCTGATCGGTGATCCCACCGGTCAATCGAATACGCGGCCGGCGTTGTCGCGGGAGGCGATTGCAGCGAACGCGGAAACGTACAAACGACAGGTGTTCAAGCTGCTCGACTCGGAGAAGACCGTCGTGGATTTCAACGACCGCTGGCTCGGGACGATGACGAGCGAGGAATGGGTGCGGCTGGCAGCGCGCTACAACGTGGCCCAGATGCTCGAACGCCGGCATTTTCGACAGCGCTACGAGTCCGGACAGCCGATTTCCTTGCACGAGTTCCTCTATCCGCTCGCGCAGGGGTACGACTCGGTCGTGCTTCGGGCCGACGTCGAGCTCGGCGGGACCGACCAGCTATTCAATCTCAACGTGGGGCGGGACATCATGCCGGGCTATGGTCTGGAGCCACAGGTCGTGATGACCACGCCGTTGCTCGTGGGGCTGGACGGCGTGGAGAAGATGTCCAAGAGCCTCGGCAACTACATTGGCGTGGACGAGTCCCCCCGTGGCATGTTCGGCAAGCTGATGTCGATCTCCGATGAGCTGATGTGGGTGTATTACGAGCTGTTGACTGACGTCTCGCTGGCGGAGCTGGAGGAGACGAAGCGCGCCGTGGCGGCAGGCAGGCAGCACCCCAAGCAGGTCAAGCTGGATCTCGCCACGCGTATTGTCACGGACTTTCACGCTCCCGAGGCGGCGGAGGAGGCAGAACGCTGGTTCGAGCGGGGGCGAAAACTAGCCGCAGATCCAGAGAATGAGGCAGAATCCGCGGCAGCGCTCCCCGTGCTGGAGATCGTGCCTGAGACGACGGAGGTCAATCTCAGCCGGGCTATTGCCGACCTCGGCTTGGCAGCGTCAGCGAGCGAGGCGACCCGGAAGATCAAACAGGGCGGCGTGCGCATCAATGGGGAACGGGTCGTCGCGCTTCGCTGGCGCGCTCCAAAGGCCGGCCGTTATGTGCTTCAGGTCGGTGCGCATCGGATGGCGATCCTCCAAGCGCGATCCGAGGGCGGACACCAAGGAACCGCCGGA
>JBOGIN010000456.1:0-2043 GCA_050742275.1 Vicinamibacteraceae bacterium | reverse complement strand
CCTGGACGCAGCAAGGCCCTGACCTCACGGAGGAACGCCTCGGCCGCCGGACGCTCGAAGTTGCCAATCGTGCTCCCGAGAAAGAGCAACAGCAGGCGATGATTGGCCGGAAGCTGGCGGACGACGGCTTCTAGTCCGTCGAGGTAGGAGTGCGGAACCTCGCGCACCGTCAGCTTGTCAATCGATGCCAGCTCGGCGCGGCAGCGCTGCAGCGCCCACCGCGAGACTTCGATGGCGTAATAGGTGACGGGCTGATGACGGCACAGTGCGGCGAGAAGCACGCGCGTGTTGTGCGCCGTGCCGCTGCCGAGCTCCGCGACCGCGATGGGCGTGGTGACGCGGGCGGCGAGCTCGTCGCTGTGCGCCGTGACGAGCCGCTCGCCTGCACGCGTGAGACCGTACTCCGGCAGCAGCGTGATGGCCTCGAACAGCGCGGATCCAATGTCGTCCCAGAGATACGTGGACGATAGACGCTTCTGGGCGCTGCCCCCGAGCGTGGAACGGACGTCACTCAGCATGTCGGCGAGCGTGCTGCCTGCAAGCGAAATCGGCGACGACGCAGATGTGGGCATGAGTACTGATCCAGTGGTAGCGTGGCGCGTTGGGCGCGATGGCTGGTCCAGGCCAGGTCACTCGCGGACGCAGCGGAACGCGGCGTAGACGTACGGATAGTGAGGCTGGAACCAGTTTCGAAACGAGCGTCGCACGAAGCACGCTGCGCTTCTAGGGGAGCCGCCCTTCATCACGAAGTGTTGGCCATCGAAGAAGTCGGCGGAGTAACCGGGATAGAACGGAAACGGCGAGAATCCCGGAAAAGGCTTGAAGGCGTCGCGCGTCCATTCCCAGCCGTTGCCCACCAGATCCATGACGCCGAACGCGCTGGCCCCGGCCGGATGTGCGGCAACGCTGGTCGGGTTCCATCTCACGAAGTCGACGTTGCCGTGCGATGGGCTGAGCGTATCCTCCCCCCACGGGTAGTCGCGCTCCGTCCCGTCCGCGCTGCCATACGCCGCCCGATGCCACTGGGCCTCGGACGGCAGCTGCTTGCCGGCCCAGCGCGCATACGCAGCTGCTTCGGCGTAGCTCACGTACACCGGCCAGTCCGGCGGCAGCGGTATCTCCCGGAACATCGTGCGGAACAGCCAGCGTGCGCCCTGTCGGACCCAGAAGCCCGGGTGCTCGATGCCGTCTTCGAGCTTCCACGCCCATGCCTCGTCGCTCCAGAGCTCGCGCGCGCCATAGCCGCCTGCGCTCACGAACTCCGCGAACTGTGCGTTGGTGACGGGATATCGATCGATCGCGAACTCCGGAACCTGAACCGCGTGCGCACGGTACTCGTTGTCCCAGCCGAATCCATTGTCCTCGTCGGTGCGACCCAGCGTGGCGCTGCCTGCTGGGATGGGCAGCATCTCGAGCTGTGGCGGCGTGGACGTCGCGCGCGGTTCCGGTTGTGGGATCTTTGTGTCGTACGGCAGTTGGTGCACGAGATAGGCAAGCGTTTCGGCGTGCATGAGCCGGTGCTCGAAGGCAACCTCGAGCAGTCGTGTATCGACGCTCCGCGAGGATCCGTTCTCGAGATCGCGCAGTCGCTCATCCAGGCGCGCGCGCGCATCCTGAACGTAGGCCGAGATCTCGGCGGCAGTTGGCCAGTCTTCCGGCTGATCGGTCGGCAGGCCGCCGCCGACAGGGTCGATCCCGAACGCGAAGAGCTCGTCGAACCGTGGATGAAACGGCGTGAGCTCGAGTGGCGCCTTCAGCAGGTTCCAGTCGAACGCCTCGACATGGCCCACGTAGAAAATGAGTCGGTGTCGCGCAGGGATCGGCCGTTGGTAGAGCGCGTCGGGTTGCACCAATCCGAACAATGCGTCGGTTCGCTCACGCGCGTCAGACAGGCGTGCGAGCAGATCACGGCTGTTTGCCGATGTCGTTTCCATAGCCACCTCACTCCCCGCTCGAGGCTCGAGAGCGCATTCTAACAAGACGCCGCGGCAACGCCTAGGGATCCCTTTCCCTCTCGGTAATCGCTTTCACCCACCGTAAGAC
>JBOGIN010000455.1:0-5158 GCA_050742275.1 Vicinamibacteraceae bacterium | reverse complement strand
ACCACGAAGAACACGAAGGACACGAAGAAAGAAGGACACGAAGATCGATTCAATTGGTTGTCTTCGTGCTCTTCCGTCTTCGTGCTCTTCGTGCTCTTCGTGGTGAACCCTTTTCGTGCCCTTCGTGGTTGCTGCCACCCTCAGTACCTCGTGATCATCTCATGCACGTTGAAGATCGCACGCGCCACGGCTGTCCACGCGGCGAGCTCCGCGTCGGCATGTTCCGTGGGAGGCGCCCGGAATCCAACGCGCGTGAGCGCGACCGCCTCGTCTGGGTGATCCGCATACCACGCCCGTTGCCGCTCGAAGAGCCTCGACAGCTCCTTGACTTCGGCCGGCTCGGCGCGGCGCGAGAGGGCGCGCCTGTAGGCCCACTGCAGCCGGTCCTCGAACGCTCCCTCCTGCGACATCACACGCTCGGCCAAGGCGCCGGCCGCCTCGACGAAGGAGGGATCGTTGAGCAGCACGAGCGCCTGCAGCGGCGTGTTGGACCGTGGGCGTTGCGCCGTGCACTCCTGGCGATCGGTCACGTCGAACGCCATCATCGCGGGATGGAGGAATGAACGCTTCCAGTACGTGTACAAGCCCCGGCGATACTGATCCTCGCCCCGCGACGGCACCCACTCCGACGCGGGACCCTCGGCGCCGAACGTCTGGATATCCGACCAGTAGTCGGGCGGCTGGTACGGCTTGACGCTCGGTCCGCCGATCTTGCGCGAGAGCAGCCCGCTGACCGCCAGCGCATTGTCGCGCACGAGCTCCCCCTCGAGCGGGACCCGGGACTGCCGCGCGAAGTAACGGTTCTCCGGATCGAAGCCGCGCCGCTCGGGCGGCACGGTCGACGCCTGCCGGTACGTCGCCGACAGAACGATGGTGCGGACCATGTGCTTGACATTCCAACCGCTCTCCATGAACTCCACGGCCAGCCAGTCGAGCAGGTCGGGGTGCGTGGGCCACTCACCTTGCGATCCGAGGTCCTCCATGACCCTGGAGATGCCGGCTCCGAAGAATCTGGCCCACAGGTGATTGACGAAAACGCGTGCGGTGAGCGGATTGTCTCGCGAGACCAGCCAGTCGGCAAGATCGAGCCGGGTGGCCCGGCGTCTCTCGACGCCAAGCGCTGGCAGGAAGTCCGGCACGTCCGGCGCGACCACGGGTCCGCGGTTGTCCTGCCAGTTGCCGCGCGCAAGCAGCCGCACCTGACGCGGCTCGACCGCGCGGGTCGCCACCATGTGCGGCACGTCTTCGAGCAGCAACGCCCGCTTCCGCATGAGGGCTTCGAGCGTGCTTCGCCCAGCGCCTTCGCGGCGGAGCACGTCGCGCTGCCGATTGAGCGCCTCGAGCTCCGCCGACTCGGCGCGACTGGGAAGCGGCATCTCCGGCGGCACCACGTTGTTGTTGAGATAGACGCCCCGCTCCTTGATATCGGCGAAGAAGGCGCCCATGCGATAGAAGTCGGCCTGCGTGAACGGATCGAACTTGTGATCGTGGCACTCCGCGCATTCCATCGTCGAGCCGAGCCATGCGGTGGCGACGGTGCGAACCCGATCGGCCGCGTACACCGCCAGGTACTCCTTCGCCTGCGCACCGCCCTCGCGCGTGATCTGTCCGAGCCGGTTGAACCCAGCCGCCACGCGCTGCTCGTACGTGGCGTGCGGCAGCAGGTCGCCCGCGAGCTGCTCGCGTGTGAACTGATCGAACGGCTTGTTGTCGTTGAACGCGCGGATCACGTAGTCGCGGAAGGGAGAGACGTTGTGGTGAAGGTCCGCGTGGAATCCGTCCGTATCGGCGTAGCGCACCAGGTCGAGCCAGAGCATCGCCATCCGCTCGCCGTAGTGGGGCGAGGCGAGCAGCCGGTCGACGAGCCGCTCGTACGCATCGGGCCGCCGGTCCGCGAGGAAGCGATCGAGCGCTTCGGGCTCGGGTGGCAGGCCGAGGAGATCGAAGTGCAACCGCCGGGCGAGCGTGGCGCGATCGGCTTCGGGCGCAGGGCGATGGCCCGTCGGTTCGAGACGCTTGACAATGAATCGGTCAATAGGACCCCGGACGAACGGCGCCCCGAGCGTTGTCTCCGGCGGCGTGCGCGGCTTCGGCGGCGCGTACGACCAGTGGGGCTCCCACGCGGCGCCCTGTTCAATCCATCGTTCCAGCAAGGCTATCTGGCGGCTGTCCAGCGGCCGGCGCGTGTTCGGCGGCGGCATGCGCTGGTCGGCATCCGCATGCGCGAGCCGCCGGACGAGCTCGCTCCGGCCGGGCTTGCCGGGCACGATGGCCGGCCGCTCGTACCCCTCGCGCTTGGCGGTCGCAATCTCACGCACGTCGAGGCGCAGCTGCGCTTCGCGACTCCCCGAGTCTGGACCGTGGCAGGAAAAGCATCTATCCGACAGGATCGGACGGATGTGCCGATTGAACTCGACTGTTTCCGGGAGGTCGCTCTGGCGCGGTCCACAGGCCGTCGCCGCGAGGACCGCGCCGATGATCGCGAGTATCGAGTACGAAGTACACCCAATACGAGTCATTACAGGCCGTCCGGTTGCTCAGCGCAGACTTTCCGCCGTGAGGCATGTATACCACATACACCTCTTCCGGAACAGCGAGATAGAGCTACAGCGTCAGCGCCGCTTGCAACATGGCCCTCGTGTATGCGACGTTGTAAATCTCACCGGCGAACCCGCCTCCACCCGGATATTGATTCTCGATTTCACCCTGCGCCCGATCCATATCGAGCGCACGCGGATGCTCAGGGTAGATGGCACGCGGATACTGCTGTCGTACCAGCTCCCTCATCACCCCGAACATGTCGACCTGGCCCTCGTCCAGGAACACTTCCGTGTAATCCACGAAAGGGGTCCTGACCACGACATTTCTGAAATGCACGTGATTGATGCAATCCCGCTCTCCGAGGTAGCGACAGACTGACACGGGGTCCTCGCCCGTCTCACGCGTGACGCCGCAGTCAAACGTCATCCCGTTGTACGGGCTCTTCACCAGGTTCAAGTACTCCTTCCAGTGCTCGAAGGTGGCCATGAGCTGCTCGGAGCCACGACTGAGGGGGACGGGTGGATCGTTCGGATGGAGGGCGAGGCGCACGTTGGCCTTCTCCGCCTCCGGCACGATCGCCTTCAAGAAATGCTCGGCACGTTTCAGTTGTTCGGCGCGCGAGTGCGTACCTCCTTCTCCGGGCGGGAGATGTTTCGACAGCTCATAGTCGTACGCGGTCAAACCGGCGCCGGCCCTGCCGGTCTCCTCTTTGTACCCCTCGGTCAACCGGTGCGCGTAGAAGTTGTATTCGATGACGGGCAAGCCGGCGGCGCCCGCCGCCCGGATGGACTTGATCACGTTCTCGATCTCCTGGTCCGCGTTGGGCCCGCCCCAGATCACGTCACGGAATCCGGAGATCATCATGTTGCACAGCGTCAGTCCTGCGGCCTTGAATCGATCTATCCGGCTGCGTATGTCGGATTCTTCCCAGGGAATCTCACCAGGCCCTCCGGTGAGGACGTAATCCACACCAATCTGTTTCAGGGCGCGCATGGCAGCGGCATCGCTTTTGCCCCAGAGGCCCAGGCAGATCTTTGGCGTGTCCGTCCCCTCCGACGGCATGCGCGAGAATTCCGGCGTGGGGCCCGCTTGCGCGCGTGGCAGAGAAGGAACGAGCGCCACGGCACCTACCGTCTGCAGCATCCTTCTGCGAGAAACGCGAGACCTCATTGCTTCTCCTCTGCGTGAAGCCTTTCAACACCCTTGAGAGCGAGAAACTTGACTCATTGTCAGGTTTCGAGCTCTCGAGTGAGCGTCGGGAGGCGCGGCTAAAAGCCGCGGCTCGCTAGAACATCACCCTGACGGACAGGTTCATCAACGGCACGCCACCGAAGTTGGCCGTCACTGGATTGCTCGTGACCTTTCCAAACGTTTCCGGGTTCTCGAGGTTCACGGTGGTGTCCGGAGGATTGAAGTTCCAGGTCTTGAGCACGTTGTTGAAATCGAGGCGCACCTGAAGTCGTGTCTCTCCGGCGAGCGTCAGATCCTTCTGGAGCGAGGCGGCGCTCCAGATCAACGGCGTTCCGGACATGATGTTTCGTCCCGCATTCCCCGGCGTGAACGGGTCGGGATACGCGAAGTGGCCGATATCAACGATGGAATTCATGTTTGCGACGTTGAAGCGGTCGCCCAACTCTCTCCAATTGTCGACGAGACCCGGTCGGCTCACGAGGTCCGGCCGTCTCGCGCCCACCCAGTCGGGATAGTTGTTGTACGGGCTGTCGGCAAACGTGAACGTCAAGGGATTGCCGCTCTGAAACGTCTGAATCCAGGAGATCTGCCAGTTGCCGACGAGCGCGTTGACCCAGCCACCACGATCCAAGAAGGTGCGGCCCTGGCCCAGCGGTAGCTCGTAGAGAACACTCGACGTGAACACATGGGTACGGTCGTAGCTCGCTCGTGCTTTTTCGAGCGCACGGTTCTGAATGGGAGCGACGCCGGTCCCATCGTTGTCGCCATCCTGCGTGTTGATCGCCTTGGAGAACGTGTAATGGCTCAAGAAGGTCAAGCCGCGGGAGTAGCGCTTCTCCACCTTGAGCGTGCCTCCGTGGTACGTCGAGTGGCCGAAGTTCGAGCGCATCCGAATGCTGCCAAACTGCGGGTACGGCCGGAAGTCCTGCGGTGCAGCGAACGCCGCGGCCCGAAGCTCCGGGTCATCCTTCCCGAAGTCCACCGGGAACGTATTGACCTCCCACCGCTCCAGGAGCCCGACGCCAGACGAGCCCTGGTACAGCCCTTCGATGAGGTAACTGTCGCCGGCCTGGAACTGGACGCCGAGGTTCCAGTTCATCACGTAGGGGTTCCGTAGCGCTGGATCCCACCATTCGACATCCCGCGCGCCAAAGTTCTCACCGGTGAACGGCGCCGTCCCGTTGGAACGCACGTCGAAGTCGACCGGGCGTGGTCCGTCGCTAATCTTGAAGTGCGGTCGCGGATCGCCCGGTGCGCGCTGCAGATTCGTCTCGGCGACGTACTCGTCGAAATTGCCGCGCGCCAGCGGGAACTTGACGTCCACGGTGTTCACGCCGAATCCGCCTCGGAACACCCAACGTTCTCGCGGATGCCACGCGAGCCCCACGCGTGGCTGGAAGTTGTTGTTGTCTCGTCTGCTCAGGGG
>JBOGIN010000454.1:0-8200 GCA_050742275.1 Vicinamibacteraceae bacterium | reverse complement strand
CGTGTACTTCGCGACAGCGCGGGGCGGTGACTTCGACATCTACCGCTACAGCTTCACCGACAAGTCGCGGACGCAGGTTGTTGGGGGTCGCGGTAACCAGATCCAGCCAGCCGTCTCGCGAGATGGGAGCAAGCTAGCGTACGTCAGTCCGGTCGAAGGCCGCCTGGGGACGGGCGGGCTGTGGGTAACGCCGCTGGACACCGACGCCGCGCCGCGGCTCGTTCACTCCGAAGAGACCGAGTATCGGATGAAGCCTGCCTGGACGCGCGACGGCAGCGCGTTTCTCTATGTGTCGGACGAGGGAGGCTCGAACGACGTGGCCATCGTGCCTGCCGAAGGCGGCAACCCGATCATCCTGACGGCAGATCCTCATGATGAATACGCACCCGCGCTGAGCCCGGAGGGGGAGCGGTTCGCCTTCGTGTCCAATCGCGGCGGCCCCACCACGCTCTTCACCGCGCCGGTCGGCGGCGGTCCGAGCACGGCATGGCGCGAGGTGTCGATGCCGGTGCGCAGGCCGCGGGTCGCGAGCGGACGCCTGCGCGTCCGGGTGATCGGCCAGGACCAGCGTACGATGCCGGCGCGCATCTATCTGCAGGCGAGCGACGGACGCGCGTACGCGCCGGACAAGGGATTTCCACGTGTGATTGCCGCAACCGAGACGCACTACTTCCACACGACGGGCCAAGCGGAGATCGAGGTGCCCGCCGGCCGCGTCGCCATCGAAGCGATGCGCGGGCACGAATACCGCCCGCGTAAGGCTGTCGTCGATGTCCCCGCTCGCGGCGCGCAGACGGTCACGCTGCAGCTCGATCGGCTCGTCGATCTGCCGGCCCGCGGGTGGTACTCGGGTGATACGCACGTTCACGACCTCCATCAGGGACGGTTCGGCCTCACACACGAGACGTTCTTCAATCAGCTCGTCGCCGAGGATCTCCACGTGACCAACGCGCTGATCCACATGGACGGCACGCGACTGATGGGGCGATGGGCCGATCTCACAGGGGCGCCGCATCGCTTGTCGACAGCTGATCACATCCTGCAGTATGCCGAGGAGTTTCGCGGGTCGCTTGGACACATCGCCCTGCTCGGTATCAGCCGCTACGTGTTGCCCTTCACCGGCGGCACGCCGGGTACGGCATACGTCTCGTCTCTGCTGGACCACCAGTACGTCGACGCCGCGCGAGCGCAGGGTGGGATCGCCGGATTCGTCCATCCCTACAACCGACCGGTGACGCGTCCCCGCGAAGCGACGCAGTCACTGATTCCCGTGGACGTCGCGCTCGGCAAAGGGGACTTCTACGACGTCGGCGCCCTGGTGTCGGACGAGATTGGCTCCGCCGAGATGTACTACCGCTTGTTGAACTGCGGCTTCCGCCTTGCCGCGACCGCCGGCACCGACAATTTTTCCGATGTGTGGCGCGATCCGCCGCCCGGCGCGGACCGGACGTACGTCTGGATCGATGGTCCGCTGAGCGTTGCGGCCTGGCTGGCGGGCATCAAGGCACAGCGGACGTTTGCGTCCACGGGACCGCTGCTCTTTCTGGAGGTGAACGACCGGAAACCGGGCGATGAGATCGCGCTTGGCGCAGACGCCCCGCCCATGCTGCCCGTTCGAGCCGAGGCGATATCCATCGCGCCGATGGAACGGCTGGAGATTCTCGTCAACGGAAGCGTCGCGCAGACGGTTCGCGCGGCCGACCCGGAGCGCATCGTCTTCGACCAGGCCGTTGCGGTTCCCGATGGCGGGTGGATTGCCGCGCGAGTCGTCGGTCCTTCATCTCGCTACGTGAGCGACAGTTATGCGTTCGCGCAGACCAGTCCGGTGTACGTCGTGCGCAACGGCCAGCGATACACATCGCCAGCGGACGCGCAGTTTCTCGCAGACGCCGTAACCGCGCTCGGTGAGCGCGTAGAGGCACGAGCCAAGTGGCGGACGCCCGCGGAGCGACAGGAGTTCCGGGGCGACGATCGAGCGGGCACGTGGCGTTTATCAACGCATCGCGCAAGCGGGAGGCGGGGATTAGGAAACCGACAACCACGCTACCTCTGGAGAACGTCGATGCCCATGCCGTTGTCACGTCGAGCCCACGCCGCCGTGCCGCTCAGCGTTGCGCTCGTCCTCGTTGTTCATGCCTCGTACGCAGGCGACGCGGCGCCATCAGCGGCGACTGCCACGGGACCGGACCGCCAGGCCACGGCCGCATCCGTGCCGTCGCGTTCCTCGTCGTCTCGAATTGAGATTGACGATCTCTACCATCTCCGCACTGCGGGTGATCCACAACTGTCGCCGGATAACACGCGCATCGCGTTTACGGTGCAGTACGCCGACCGTCCGGGGAGGCCGTACACGCGCGTTTGGACGTCCAACGTGACAGCCGACGCCGCGGCGCCGTTGAGCGGTGGACAGGAGGGAAGCGCACCGCGCTGGTCCCCCGACGGCACGCGGATTGCCTTCCTCGCTCCGACCAACGATGGTGAGACCGCCATCACCATCGCCAATGCCGATGGCGCCGACGTCCGGACGGTCGCGACGATGGCGAGCGGCAATCATCCGCTGCCGCGCGTCGGCGAGACGCTCGCCTGGTCGCCGGAGGGGAAGCGGATCGCGTTCGTCTCAGCCGTGCCAGGCCAGGAGCCGCCGATGGAAGCCGATCCCATCGTTATCACGCGATACTGGTACCGCCCCGCATCGTCGGCCGGCGCGCGGTTCAGCGACAATCGGCGATTGCACCTGTTCGTTGTCGACGTGGAGACAAAGCAGGTGCAACAGCTCACCGAGGGCAGATACGACGAGCACTCCATCGACTGGTCGCCTGATGGCAAGAAGCTCCTGTTCCTCTCCAACCGCGAGCGGGACCCCGACCTGTTCTTCAACTCCGATATCTTCGCGATCGACGTCGGGTCGAGGGCGATCGAACGGCTGACCGACACGAAGAGTAACGAGTTCAGCCCGACCTGGTCGACGGACGGCAAGACGGTCGCCTACCAGGGCTTGAAGCGTCCTCTCACATCCTCCGAGACCAACATGGAGGACACGCATGTATGGACGCTCGACGTGGCCACCGGGGAGCGCCGTGAGATTGGCGCAGCGGTGGACAACCGGCAGGGGCAGCCGCAGTGGTCACGCGACGGCCGGTGGGTGTATTTCACGGTGCAATCGCGAGGCACGGTTGCGCTCCACCGCATGCCGCGCGGGGGAGGACCGGCTGAGCGTGTGGCGCCCGCCACCAACGTGCGCGGCAGTGTGAGCGGGTTCGCGGTTGGCGCCGACGATCTCGTCGCGTGGGCGATGTCGACGCCGAGATCGCCAGCCGAGCTCTACCTGCAGCGCTCGGATGGCCGCACGCGCGCACTGACGACGCTGAACACCGAGGGGTTGAAGGGCAAGCGCATCGCCGATGTCGAAGCCTTCACGTACCGGAGCTTCGACGGCCGGGACGTCGAGGCGCTTCTCACGAAACCGGTGACGTTGGATCCGGCGAGACGCCATCCACTCATCGTGATGATTCACGGCGGCCCCCATAGCCAGCAGGGCCCGACGTTCGCTCACAAATCACAGGTCTATGCTGCTCGGGGTTGGGCGGTGCTGATGGTCAACTACCGAGGCTCGACGGGCTATGGCCAGGCATTTTCCAACGCCATCGCGCGCGACCAGAACGGCGGCGAGGCCCGCGACGTGCTTGCCGGCGTGGACGCCGCGCTCGGACGGTATCCCTGGATAGATTCGCAGCGGCTCGGCGTCGAGGGCGGCAGCTATGGCGGCCAGCTGACGAATTGGCTCGTCACCCAGACTGATCGCTTCAAGGCGGCCATCCCATGGGCCAGCATCTCCAATCTCGTCAGCCACAACTACATGTCGGTCTACCACGACTATCTCGAGCAGGAATACGGCGGAAAGCCACATACCGGCGGCATCATCGACATGCTCTGGGAGCGCTCGGCCATCAGGCTCACCAACCGCGTCAAGACGCCCGTGATGCTGGCGCACGGCGACAACGATCTCCTCGTCAACGTGGCGGAGATCGAGCAGTTCTATATCGCGCTCAAGGACGTGGGCGTCGAAACGTTGATGGTACGCTATCCGCGTGAGGGGCACGGTATGCGCGAGAGCAAGCATGTCGCCGACTTGCTCCAACGGTCGATCGCGTGGTACGAGAGGCACTTCGCGAGGTGATCGCCGCTCAGTTGAGACCTAACCGATGAAGATCACGGAAATCCGTACCCGGGTCGTCGAGTGGCGGGGAAAGACCGTGCCCCTGCCTCCCCATTTCTGCGCGAATCCAATGGATCTGCTGTCGCTTCCGCAGCTTCATGCCGGGCCAGCGCAGGCGACCTCGATGGAAACGTTCACGTTTTACGGCTGGCTCGTTGTCGAGGTCTTCACGGACGAGGGCCACGTCGGAATCGGGAACGCGGCGCTCGCGCCGCGCGTCACCAAGGGGGTCATCGACGGCTATCTCGCCCCGCTGCTCATTGGCGCAAGCCCGTGGGATGTCGAGCTCCTCTGGCAGCACATGTTCCGGAAGACAATGGCGTTCGGGCGAAGGGGGATAGGGATGGTGGCCATCAGCGCGGTGGACATCGCGCTGTGGGACCTCCTCGGTAAGGCCGCAAAACAGCCTGTGTATCGACTCCTTGGCGGACGGACGAAACCGCGAATCCCGGTCTATGCGAGCCGCTTGTACAGCACGCCGCTCGACGAGCTCGCGGCGGAAGCGACAGGGTACAAACAGCGGGGATACCGGGCGATGAAGCTGCGCTTTGGCTGGGGGCCGACCGACGGCGCGGAGGGGATGCAGCGCAACGTGGCGCTCGTGCGCACGGTCCGCGAGGCGATTGGTGACGAGGTCGACCTCATGGCGGACGCCTATATGGGTTGGACGCTCGAGTATGCCAGGCGCATGTTGCCGCTGCTCGAGCCGTTCAATCTCCGGTGGCTCGAGGAGCCCGTGATTCCCGATGATATCCATGGGTACGCCGAGCTCAAGGCCTATGGGCGCGTGCCGATTGCCGGCGGCGAGCACGAGTTCACGCTCTACGGCTTTCGCGAGCTTCTCGAAGCACGCGCCGTCGACTATGTTCAGTTCGACACGAATCGTGTGGGCGGGATCACGCAGGCGCGCAAGGTCGCCGCGTTGGCCGAAGCGCATTCGGTGCCGGTCGTTCCACACGCGGGCCAGATGCACAACTATCACGTCGTGATGGCCAGCCTCAATTCGCCCATGGCGGAGCATTTTCCTTTCGTCGACGTCGAGGTTGGCAACGAGCTGTTCTGGTACATCTTCAACGGCGAGCCGAAGGCACATGACGGGTTCCTGGATCTAGACGACTCCGTGCCCGGCCTCGGCTTGACGATCAACGAGGAGGCGCTTCGCGACTTCGAGATCGTCGAATGATGCTCATCGCGTGACTCGCGTCTCGACGCGGTGCGAGCTCCCGCTGCCTCTTCCCGCGACTACTCCCGCAGCGCGCGTGTGGGATCAATGGCCGTTGCTCGCCGGCCGGGAATCAGACAGGCGACGAGCGCCACGATCATCAACGTGCCTATCGCCACCAGATACGCCGCGGTGTCGAAGGGCCCGACACCGTAGAGCAGATTGCCAGCGACCGACGAGGCGCCTGCCGCGACGACGGTCCCAATCAGGATGCCAGCCCCGGTCAGCGTGCCTCCAGATTTCAAGATCTCCGAAAGAATCTGGCTCGGACGCGCTCCGATCGCGATGCGCAGGCCAATCTCCTTGGTTCGTGCGGTCACTCGATAGGCCATGACGCCGTAGAGGCCAACTGCGGAGAGGGTCAGCGCCATCGCCGAAAAGAGGGTGATGAGGAGCGTGCGGAATCGCTCCTGCGCGAGTGCGCCGCGCAGCGCCTCACGCAGCGGCCGCACGGCGTAGACGGGGCGTGAAGGCTCGATCTTCCCGATGACCTCACGGGCGGCGGCCGCCAGTGCTGCGGGATCGGCGTGCCCCTTGAGCAGGAAATTGGCGTCGGGCCAATAATGAAGGTATCCGCAGGCATAGATGAGTGGTGCGGGGGCGCTGGCGGGTCCGCCTTCTCGTGCGTCGGCAACCACGCCCACAATCCTCGGTTCGGCGTCTCCAATTGGACCTCGGCGGAGCGTTCGTCCAATCGGGTCACGTCCGCGAAGGTAACGCTCCGCGAAGCTGCGATTGACCAGGGCTTCGAAGAGCCGGGTCGGCTCGCGACTCATCCGGCAGGTCGTGCCCGAGACGATTGGAATCCCGACGGTCTCGAAGTACTGAGCGGAAACGATGCGCCAGCCGGTAAACCGCAACGTCCCGTCGGGCGGTCGCTCGCCGACAATCTCGAACTCTCCAGGCCAGGGCGCGTCCACGCCGGGAAGGCTGCTGGTGACGGCCACCGACGACACACCGGGGAGCGCCGAGAGGGCATCCATCAGCTGCTGATGACGCGGGGCGGTCGCGCTCGGCGGCTCACCGTAGCTCGCGCTCACACGAAGCGTGAGCACATTGTCGGCCCGGAAGCCGAGCGGCGTCTCCTGGAGGCGCATCAGGCTTCGGACGAAGAGCCCCGCTCCCACGAGCAGCACCGTGGCCAGCGCGAGCTGCGCGCAGACCAGCGCTCTGGGAGCTCGCTGCGATGTACCTGCGACGCCCCGGCCGCTCCGAAGCGCCGATCCCATGGCGTTCGACCGGAACGTCTGCAGTACCGGCGCGAGCGAGAACAGCAGCGCCGAGAGGACGCTCAGAGCCAGGACGAACGCGAGCACGCCGGTGTCCACGACGAGGTCGGCAATCCTCGGGACGTCCGGCAGGCGACGGCGCAACAGCTCGACCCCAGCAAACGACGCGGCCAAGCCTACCAGGCCACCGACCGCGGAATACGCGAGCCCTTCGGCCAGGAGCTGGCGGGCAATCGCCCCCCGGCTGCCGCCGATGGCATATCGTGCGGCGACTTCGGTGCGGCGTCCATCGAGCTGTGCGAGCAGCAAGCAGGCCACGTTGGCGCAGGCGGTGAGCAGGAGCGGCGCGACCGAGCCGAGAAGCAGCAGGAGCGCGGGCCGAAGGCTGCCGACGAGCTCCTCTTTGAGCGGCGTGACGTCGGCGCTCCATCCGGCGTCCGTCGTCGGATAGCGCCGGCCCAGCGACTGCTGCACCGCGGCGAGATCCGCTTGCGCCTGCTCCACGCTGACGCCAGGCCGAAGGCGACCAACGCACCAATAGAACCTAGCCTCGCGAATTTTCAGAAGGTCGGGTGGCGTTTTTCCCGGAACCCAGATCTCGGTCGAGGGGGAGGGATGCTGGACGATTGCCGGCATGACGCCAACCACGGTGAAGCGCCCTCCGTTGAGAGTCAGGCTGCGACCCAGAATCCCCGGGTCGGCCCCAAAGCGGCGCCGCCAGAAGCTTTCGCTGATGACGACCACGGCAGGGCCACCGAATCGATCTTCGTCGGCGTTGAACGCGCGGCCCAGGAGCGGTGGCACGCCGAGGACCGCGAAGAACCGAGGGGAGACGAACGAGCCAGGAACCCTCTCTGGAGTGCCTCCGGTCGTATCGATGATGCTGTCGGTCGTGCTCCCGGCGACAGCCTCGAAGCTCCTCGCCATTCGCTGCCAGTCCTCGAGGCGGCCCGGCGCCACCAGCGTGCGTGCCGAGTCGTCCGACGGCTTCGTTTCGTGCACCATGACCAGCCGGTCAGGGCTCGGATAGGCCAACGGCCGAATCAGGACCGTGTCGATCAACGCGAAGATTGTGCTGCTCGTGCCGATGCCGAGGGCAAGCGTCAGCACGAGCGTTGCCGCGAAGCCCGGCCTCCGGCCCATCATGCGGAAGCCATACCGGCAATCACGCAGCCAAGCCTCGACGGCCGGCCATCCCCATGCGGCCCGCGCATCTTCCAGCAGCAGCGTCGTGTTGCCGAACTGGCGGCGCGCGCCGATGGAATCACCGCTCTCGTCTTCCTTCATCGCCAGATGCGTCTGCATCTCTTCTCGAAGATCCGCTTCGATCGAGCTCAACCGCGCCCGGCCACGAAGCTTCCGCCACCAGGTCGTCATCGTCGCGCCTACGCTGGCTCGATCACGCGCCGGATGGCGCCAATCACCAGATCGAACTCCCGGATCTCCACCGCGAGCTGCTTGCGGCCCACCGGGGTCAGCGCGTAATAGCGCGCTCGTCGATTGTTCTGCGTCACGCGCCAGTCGGCCTTCACC
>JBOGIN010000453.1:0-2670 GCA_050742275.1 Vicinamibacteraceae bacterium | reverse complement strand
GGCCCCCACAGGTGACGACGCAAGTGAATCGCGGTGTAGGGATCAGGAAACAGGAAACCCGCCCGGCGCGGTGCGGCATTTCGAGGGAGCTGGGAGCATGACGAGGCGAGGCGTGGTATGCGGTGGTGTCCTGATTCCGCTGCTCATCGCGTGGCCGGTCCGGGCGCAAGACCCGCGGCCGATGGCCATGGTGGATCTCCTGAGCGTGCCGCGCATCGGCGACCCGCAGTTGTCGCCGGATGGGCAACAGGTCCTGTTCGTCAAGGGCGAGGCCGACTGGAAAGCCAACAAGCGCATCGAGCATGTGTGGCGCGTCGGCGCCGATGGCTCGAACCTGCGGCAATTGACGAACGGCGCACAGGGTGAGGACCAGCCGCGTTGGTCTCCGGATGGCAAGACGATTGCCTTTGTCGCCAAACGAGGTGAGACGAAGGAGGCGGAAGCGGAGGACGATGCGCCGGCGCAGATTTGGCTGATCCCCAACGATGGCGGCGAAGCGCGTCAGCTGACGTCACACGAGACGGCGGTGTCCGCCGTCGTCTGGGCGCCCGACGGCAAGAGCCTGTATTTCATCGCGGACGATCCAAAGCCGGCGGACTTGAAGGCGCGCGAAAAGGCGAAGGACGACGTCTACGCCTTCGACGAGAATTACCAGCAGCAGCACTTGTGGAATATCGACGTCGCGACGCGGAAGGAACGGCGGATCAGCCGCGGAGGTTTCTCAATCGTCGCCTACGAGCTGTCGCGCGACGGCGCCCGGATCGTGTGTCACCGCGGTCCGAGCCCGCTGATTGGCGACAACGAGCAACGCGAGATCTGGGTGATGGCGGCCGATGGCAGCGGCGCCACGCAGATTACGAAGAACCGCGCCATCGAGAGCGGCGCCGTGCTGTCGCCGGATAACCGTCAGATACTCTTCCTGGCCGGCGCCAACGCGCAATTCGAATCACCGTACAACGACAACATCTTCATCGTTCCCGCCGCCGGTGGCATGCCGCGCCTCCTCACCGCTGAGTTGCCCTATGAGGTGCAGCATGCGACCTGGTCCGAGGACGGCAGCGCGATCTACTTCGCGGCCAACATGGGCCTACACTCCGAGCTGTTTCGGCTCGACATCAAGACCGGCACACCGACGCAGTTGACCGACGGCGACCACGCCCTGATTGGCTGGCACTACGTGCCGGAGCTCGACCGCCACCTGTTCATCGAAGACGTGCCTACCAGTCCCGGCGAGATCTGGACGCTCGGCGGCGGCAGCGCGGCGCCGCGGCGCGTGACGCATCTGTTCGACGACCTGGCGCAGAGGTTCGCGCTGCCCAAGCAGGTCCGCATTGAATGGAAGGGAGCTGACGGTCAGGCGGTCGAAGGGGTGCTGTACTATCCGCTCGACTACCAATCCGGCACGCGCTACCCCCTTGTCGTGCAGACGCACGGCGGGCCGCATGCCTCGGACAAGTTCGGCTTCGGGAGCTGGAGCAGCTACGTCCAGGTGTTGACAGCGAAAGGGTACGCCGTGCTCAAGCCAAACTATCGCGGCAGCACCGGCTACGGCGATGCCTTCTTGCGAGACATGGTGGGACACTACTTTCAGAACGCTCACTTGGACGTGCTCGCTGGCGTGGACGCCGTGATCGAGATGGGAGTTGCTGACCCAGACCGCCTTGCCGCCATGGGCTGGAGCGCCGGCGGCCACATGACAAACAAGCTCATTACCTTCACGAACCGCTTCAAGGCCGCCGCGTCTGGAGCGGGCGCGTCCAACTGGGTCTCGATGTATGGTCAGAGCGATGTGCGATCGTATCGCACGCCTTGGTTCGGCGGCACACCGTGGGAGAAGGAGGCGCCCATCCAGGTCTATTGGGGCAACTCGCCGCTCAAGGACGTCGCGAAGGTCGAGACGCCGACCATCTTCTTGGTCGGCGAGCGCGATGTGCGCGTGCCGCCGCCGCAGTCGGTGGAGATGTATCGCGCGCTCCGAGCGAATGGCGTGCCCACCCATCTCTACATGGCGCCTCGTGAGCCGCATGGCTGGATGGAGCTGCGCCACGAGCTCTTCAAGATGAACGTCGAGCTGGCGTGGTTCGAAAAGCACGTGACCCAGCGCAAGTACATGTGGGAGAAAGCTCCAGAGGGGGAGGACAAAGAGAAGGAGGAGACCGCACGCAGCACGAGCGACAGGTCGTGAGACTGCCATCGGGACGCTCACGTGCGCATCTGGCTCGGAATCGACCTATTTCTCACGGATTGGAAGCGCTGGAAGAAGCGCGTTCGCAATACGCCGTGGAAGCTGAGCCTGGCTGCGGCGCAGCTTGTGGACAAGGGCCTCGTGTCACGGCGTCCGAAGGACTGGCGTGCGCACTTTTCGCGTCGGCTCACCGGATCCGGGATTGAGATCGGCGCGCTCTCTCGGCCGCTTCAAACGCACCCAGGGATGAAGGTGCGGTACGTCGATCGCCAGAGTCTTGCCGGGTTGCGGGCGGAGTACCACGAGCTCCATTTGTTCCCCTTTACAGCCCCGGACATCGTTGACGATGCGCATACGCTCGGGACGTTGCCGGACGCGGCCGAAGACTTCGTCATTGCCGCCCATCTCCTCGAGCACATGCGCGATCCAATTGGGGCGCTCGAGTCATGGTGCCGTGTGGTGCGCCCCGGCGGCTTGGTCTATCT
>JBOGIN010000452.1:0-4802 GCA_050742275.1 Vicinamibacteraceae bacterium | reverse complement strand
CCACTGTGGAACTGAAGATCCGGCCGCAGCCAGAAGTACCACGTGCGGCCGTCGCCGGACGTGAGCCAGCGGTCCGACAGCCCGGCTTGAATCTCACCGGCCCGGGTCGGTGTGACGAGTCGCGCCTGAGACAGAAAGTCGAGAACCGCCAGGAAGCCGGGACGGATCTGTGTCTGCTGTGTTGGCTGCGGGGCCGCGTAGGCAATTCTCAGCGTCACGGGACCGTCCGACGGCGCCGCACGACTGTTTTGAGAGCTGCAGGCAGCGCCGAACGCCGCCAGGAAGGCAGCCGCGGCCAGTCCGAGGCCGAGTACACATCCACCAGATCGGCGCATCCGGAAGCGTCGATTACGCACACCCACTACGCCTCGGCTGGACGGCCAAAACGCCTTGGGGCACGATTGCTCGTTCGCCGGTCGCGGTGTTGCCAGTGGCTTCACCAGGGCATCCGTGCTGCCCATGTTACCGCGACTTGCCAGGTCGCGCCCAGCGCGACCGAGAGCAGCCGGGGCCTGTGGTTCCCGGCTGCCTCCTCACAAGCCGAAATGAGTGCCGAGGCCTACTTTTGAGGTCCCGTGGGCGGCACGTCGGGCACGTCGACAAGCCACGGCGAGACCTTACCCTGAACGCGACCCTCGTTGTTGTCGCGGGCGGCGATTCGAATCTTCACGGCGAACCTCCTTCAAAACGTGATGGATAACGCTGCGCCATTGATCAGCCCGACGCTGGTGCATGCGCCAATCCCTTCTACGTCCTACTGTTGTGGCCCGGTTGGCGGCACATCCGGCACGTCGACGAGCCAGGGTGAGACCTTGCCTGGAATGCGACCTTCATCGTTACCACGAGCAGAAATCCTGATCTTCATGACGAACTCCTTCGCGGGCGGGCGAGACCACCCCGTGCGTGCGCGAACGGCCTGCTATTTCTTGCGTGCATCGGGCATGACATCCACATACCAAGGGCAGTTGTTGTTCTGCGGAGCGACATTGCCGCTGCGGACGACCTGAATCTTCATCTTCATTGTGTGTCTCTCCTTACATAGCGCTCGCGGCTTCATGCGCGAGCGAAACCAGCGCCGTTTCCATACTGCTCTTGTGACATGAAGGCGCTTGCATGTCACCGAGCTCCGTGTGCGACGCGACCGAGCAGCCGCCTCCACACACGGGAATGAACGAGCAATCGCCGCACGCTTTCCACGGGGCGTGTTGCTCGAACCGCATTGCCGCGGCCGCTTGCGATGGCCGCTGCTTGTCATCGATATCGCCGACCGAGAGCGTGGCATCACCGGTGAAGCCCGGACAGCTGTATAACTCGCCGTCCGGTCCGATGGTGTACGCATGCCGTCTGTGCAGCTCGCACGGACCCATGTGCACGCCGTCCGGAGTCGGGAACCCTCGCTTCTTTGTTTCCTCACGCAAGAATGACAATTGCTCGTCGACGAAATGACAGCTATCACACGGTGAGTTGGTCGCCGCGCCAACCGACGTCATGCACGTCCCGCCGAGCGGCTTGCCCAGACCGTCGACTATCGCGAGCGGGATCGTCCGGCGTCCGTCTGGCTGCTGGACGATCGACGCCGCTGGGCTGGCGCTCTGGTCGCGAATGACCGGTTTGAAATTGACCTTGACGAGTGAGTCCGCGAAGTCCTGCGTGCGAAGGAAGTCGAGGAGCGCAGGGTAGCTGGCGACCGTGTCGGCGTCGAAGTTGCCGCCAATGGCAATGGCGCATTTCCCGGCAATCTGGCTGAGATTGCGGATGATCTTGTCGAACGTGCCTTGCCCGCCACGCAACGGCCGCATCCGGTTATGCGTCTCACGGTCGCCATCGAGCGTGACCTTCACACCGTTGAAGCCGTACGGCAGGAGACGATCGATGACCTCAGGCGTGAGCAGCAATCCGTTGGTGATCATGTTGATCACGAGTGTGACGCCGCGCGCTTGCGAGACCTCCCACACCCGTTCGGCGAGGTGATACAAGACCGGCAGATTGATCAACGGCTCGCCGCCAAAGAACGTCAGCACGAGCCGTTTCGGCTGCAAGGCGTCGAGCTTCCTCTCGCACCACGTCACGACACGGTCGGCGGTCTCCAGAGACATCTTGGTGGCGTTGGCGTTGTAGTCGCCGTGGTCGCCCTGGATGCAGTAGTCACACGCGAAGTTACACTGCAGCGTCGTGAGCAGCGTGACACGCAGCTCGCTCGTATCCTCTCGAATGTCCTTGAAGAAGCGCTCGAGCTGCACGCGCTCGCGCTCGCGGCTGGGCGCCACGAACCCGTGCGCCTGCAAGGCCTCGACGGCGTCGCGCTCGTCCGCCTCGAGGTCGGCGACACCGGTCGTCCCGTCAAGCCGGTCCAGCAACGTAGCGACATCTTCCGAAACAATGAGCTGCGCATCCGTGAGCGTGTTCATGAGGAACACGTCTCCCCGGTCCGGCAGCGGAACGCGGACGTTGAAAAGCGACGCTTGCATAGCAAACTCCTCCCCTCGGGTGGTTTCAGAACCGTGGAACGTGGCGTGCTCGAGAGAGCATCTGGGCGACGCCCACGCTCTGAGATGCGTGCGCATCGTGTAGCTGGCCGGCCGCTCGATCACCCGAGGTGACTCGAGCTAGTCACGAAGTCCGCGCTGCGGTCCAGGCCGCGTGCAGCGAACGGGAGTCGAGCGTCGGACTAGAACGTCGAGCGCGAGAAAGTTGATTCCTTGGGTCAAGTTTCTCGCGCTCGAGTCAGCGTCGGGAGTGCGGCCGAAGGTCGCAGTCCGCTAGAACTGAGCATCTTTTACATCTGGACCCGAATGAACATCATGCGGCCCGTTGGCCGCCTGATGAGACCCGGACTTCGCCTTGCAAGCCGAGGTCCAACTCTTGCGCTAATTGCGCAAGAGTCACCAGTGTCAGCGGCTACACCATACCTGATGCACTGGCTTCGTGCTACCGCAGAAGTGAGAAAGACGCCAGTGTTTTCGGCGTCTCGAGACGATCGATATACCTCAGTGGTCTACAGTACTTACTGCTACTTCCCCACATGAGGCGATATAGGGCAATACGTCGCCAGCATGGAAAAATGTAGGTGCTGACGCTGAGAAATCTGAAAGGCAGAACATAGTACCAGGTTGCGACGACTCTCGGGAAGATCCCGACTCCGCCATGGTCGATCGCCCGGCAATACGTCGATCGCCCGGCAATACTACGACAGCGGGGCGTGTGGCCGCTAGGATTCGCGAAGCCGCCGCGCCAACTGATAGACGTCCAAACGCCCGAGCTTGAACTTGAGCGTGCTGAGCGGAATGCCGAGATAGCGCGCCGTCGCCGTGATGTTCCACTCGCACCGCTCGAGCGACTTGAGTAAGAAGCTTCGCTCGAACGTGCTGAGCGCATCGTCCAGCAAGCTGTCACTCCGGCCGGGGCGCGTGCCGAGCTGCGAGAGATGCAGCTCGATGGGAACATCTCCCTCGGTGAGCAACGAACTGTCGCTCGTGGCCACCAAACGCTCGATGAGGTTCTGCAGCTCGCGAATGTTACCCGGCCAATAGTAAGCCTTGAGGATCTCGAGCGCGCCAGGCGAGATCCCCGTGATCGGCTTGCGGAACCGCGCTGCGTAGCGGCGCAGGAACACTTCGACGAGCACCGGCACGTCCTCCGCGCGCTCGCGCAGCGGCGGCAGTCGAACCGGCACGACATTGATGCGGTAGTAGAGATCCTCGCGGAAGCGACCTTCCCTGACGGCTCGCTCCAGGTCGATGTTGGTGGCGACCACCAGCCTGAACTGCGTCTTGATTGGCTTGGTTCCCCCGACCCGCTCAATCTCTCCTTCTTGGAGAGCGCGGAGCAGCTTGGCCTGGAGATCCACGCGCAGATCGCCAATCTCGTCGAGGAAGAGCGTGCCGCCAGCCGCCATCTCGAACTTGCCCATCTGCTGCCGGACCGCACCGGTGAAAGCGCCGCGCTCGTGGCCGAAGAGCGTGCTCTCGACTAACTCGGTGGGGATCGCGGCGAGATTGATGGGAATGAACGGACCGTCGCGTTGGGCCGACTCCCGATGAACCTTGCGCGCCAGCAGCTCCTTGCCCGTTCCGCTCTCGCCCGTGACCAACACCGTCGCGGAGAGACCGGCAACCTTGGCCGCCAGTTCGAGAACCGCACGACTGGTCGGGCTCGGACCGGTGACGAACTCGCGCTCGTCCTGCTGTTCGGCCACTTGCGCCGTGAGCGTGAGGACGCGGCGGTTGAGATCCAGCCGCTCACTCGCGTGGCGCATCAGCGACCGCAGCGCGTCGTACTCGAACTCCTTCGTGATGTAGTGGTAGGCGCCCAACTTCATCGCCTGCACCGCGGTCTCGACCTCGCTAATGGCCGAGATCACGATGGCCTCCACCATCGAGTACTGCTCGCGGATGATGCGCAGCAGATCCAGACCGCTCATGCCGGGCAGTCGGACGTCGAGCAGCATGAGATGGACGTTGACCTTTCGCAGGATCTCGAGGCCCGCTTCGGCAGACGCCGCCGTCCGGACCGTGTAGTCCCGCTTGAGAATCGCCGTCAACGTATCGCGCATTCCCTCGTCGTCATCGACGATGAGGAGCGTCTTGGGCTCGATTGGCATCTGAACCGTGCCGGCAGATGGGCTCTTATTGTAATCCCCCAGCCTCTGGGTATGATACGTGGGGCGTCAAGCTCGGTGAAGGGATCAAGGGATCAAGGGATCAAGGGATCACGGGATCACGGGTGATTCGGAACGCCGGGGCTAAGCAGCGAAGGACCGAGGATGCAACGGTCATCCCCTCGATCCCTCGATCCCTCGATCC
>JBOGIN010000451.1:0-5381 GCA_050742275.1 Vicinamibacteraceae bacterium | reverse complement strand
CGCGCGTTCACGGCCGAGGAGGATCGGCCGCAGGGCCCGCGCGTCGTGGTCCTCCGCCACAGCCTGTGGGCGGGACGCTTCAACGGCAATCCGGCTGTCATCGGCAAGACCATTTCGCTCAGCGGCGAGCCGTACGTCGTGATCGGCGTCCTGGCTCCAGACTTCGACCCGGAGGATTTCGGCCCGTCGCCTCAGGTCTACACGCCGTTCCAGCTCGATCCCAACACCAGCGACCAGGGGCATTACTTCATGGCGGCAGGCCGTTTGAAGCCTGGTGTCACACTGGAGCAGGCACAGGCTCAGCTGAAGCTCTCGGCGCAGGCGTACCGCCGCACGTTCCCCGATGCGCTCGACCCGGAGAATGCCTTCAGCGTCGAGCCGTTCCGGGAGGCGCTGGTCAGCAACGTGCGCCCGGTTCTGCTGGTGCTGGTGGGCGCGGTGAGCTTCGTGCTGCTCATCGCCTGCGCGAACGTGGCCAGTCTCCTGCTGGTGCGCGCGACGGGTCAGAAGCGCGAGATCGCGATTCGCGCAGCCATGGGCGCCGGGCGCGGCCGGATCATCCGCCAATTGCTGACCGAGAGCGTGCTCCTCTCCATCGCCGGAGGCGCGCTCGGCCTGCTGCTGGGCGTCATCGGCATCCGCGCGTTGCTGGCCATCAACACGGCTAACCTCCCTCGCCTCGGCGAGAGCGGATCGCTCGTGGGCGTCGATTGGCGGGTCCTCACCTTCACCGTGCTCCTGTCCGTCGGGACTGGTATCTTGTTCGGGCTGATCCCGGCGCTGCAGTCCTCCCGCACGGACCTCAGCGCGACGCTCAAGGAGAGCGGCGGACGCTCGGGGACGGGATCGCGCCAGAACAAGACGCGCTCCATTCTCGTCGTGGCGGAAGTCGCGCTCGCGCTCATCCTGCTCGTGGGATCCGCCCTCCTCATCCGCAGCGCAATCGCGCTCCAAGCGGTCGACGCCGGCTTCAACCCGACCAATGTCTTGACGATGCGAATGTCGCTGAACGATCCGCGGTTCTTCCAGGCGGATAACGTGGAGCGGCTGGTTCGCGACGGCGTCGAACGACTTCGCGCACTGCCCGGCGTCCTCGAAGCCAGCGCGACCTGCTGTGTGCCGCTCGAGGGGGGCTACGGTCTGCCGTTCAGGATTGTCGGTCGGCCGCTGCAAGAGGGCCCGTTCCACGGCGGCGGCGGCTGGGTCACCGTCTCCGCGGGATACTTCGAGGTGTTCGAGATTCCGGTCAAGGCGGGGCGAGTGTACACCGATCGCGACACGCGCGAGTCGCCGCCGGTGGTCGTGATCAACGAAGCGATGGCGCGCGAGTTCTGGCCAAAGGGCGACCCGCTCGCCGACCGGCTCGTCATCGGCCGCGGCATCATGCAGGAGTTCGCCAACGAGCCCGAACGGCAGATCATCGGCATCGTCGTCGATACGCGTGACGGCGGGCTCAACAACGATCCCGGCCCTCGGATGTACATCCCCCAGCCGCAGGTTCCGGATGCCGCCAACGCGTTGAATGTCCGCATCACGCCGATGGCGTGGGTCGTTCGGACGCGCGTGGAGCCGTACTCGCTCAGCGAAGCCATTCAGGAAGCGCTGCGGCAAGCGACGGGGTTGCCGGTCTCGGACATCCGCTCGATGGAACTGGTGGTCAGCCGGTCGATGTCGCGCGATCGCTTCAACATGTGGTTGATGACCGTGTTCGGCGCCTCGGCGCTGCTGCTGGCCGCCATTGGCATCTACGGCTTGATGGCGTACTCGGTCCAGCAGCGAACGCAGGAGATTGGAATCCGTCTCGCGCTGGGCGCCGAAGCAAACCAGGTCAAGAACATGGTGATCGTCCAGGGGATGCGTCTTGCCGTCGTTGGCGTCGTGAGTGGCATTGCGTCTGCCTTCGGTCTGACGCGCTTGCTCGCTAGCTTCCTGGACGGCGTCCAGACGTGGGACCCGATGGTGTTCGTCACGGTACCGCTGGTCCTGGGCGTCGTCGGGCTCGTGGCTACCTGGGTGCCAGCGCGCCGCGCAAGCCGCGTCGATCCAATCGAGGCACTACGATACGAGTAGGCAGATTGCCTGCGCGCGCCATGTACCATCACAACGGCTGAGATCGGTCATGCGTCGCTCGCAGCGCATCCGGTGAGTACGTTACGGTACGTGCATGCTCGAGCAGCCGCAGACTCCTCGCAGCCGGCGTCCCCTCGCGGTGGTGGCGCTCGTGGCGATCGTTCTGGGTGGTGGGCTGGCGTGGTATCTGAGTCGCGCCACCGAAGACGGCCGCACGCGACCCGCGCCCTCGACGCCACCGGCATCGGCTCGAGACGAGCCGGCGCCAAAGGCAGCACCAACTCCGGCGACGAAGCCGCCTCCGGCGGGTGATGAGGCCCGGAAACTACCAGCGCCAGCGGCCGCGCCGCCGGCGCCGGAGCTGCGCGTCGACAGCGACGTTGCCGGCGCGATGGTGTTCCTCAACCGCAAGTTTGTCGGGAAGACGCCGCTCGTGACGCGGAACGTCACGCCCGGGACCCATCAGTTGAACGTGGTCGCGGAAGGCTACGACGCGGTCGTGCGCACGGTCGAGATCGGCGAAGAGACGACGAGCGTCGACGTCGAGCTGAAGAAGGTCACCCTGGACGAGGCAGTGGATGTCGTTCACAAGCATGGGCTCGGCTCGTGCGAAGGACGTCTCGCGGCCTCCCTCGAAGGCTTACGCTACGCGCCCACCGAGGGCGATCATGCGTTTTCGCTCTCGTGGGGCCAAGTCGGCGCCTTTCGTATGGACTATCTCGAGAAGACGTTACGCGTGCAGCAGCAAGGCGGCGACGCCTGGAACTTCACCACACGGGCCGAGAATGCGGACCCGCTCTTTGTCTTCCACCGCGACGTCGAGAAAGCGCGCGAGCAACTGTCCGGCAACTGACTCTGCCTGGCGTGGCTAACCCCGCGCCCAACGCGGGGCCTAAAGGCCCCGCGCTACGTACATCCAATTTCGGTCGTAGCGCGCGGAACACCCCCCGCGTATGGACACCCAATGTCGTTCGTAGCGCGCGGAACACTCCCGCGTATGGACACCCAATGTCGTTCGTAGCGCGTGGAACACTCCCGCGTACGGACACCCAATGTCGTTCGTAGCGCGCGGCCTGAAGAGTGCGCGACGAGCGTCATCGCGGATCGAAGTCGCCCAGGGTGAGATCACCTGCCGTGAGGCGAGCTTTCAGGTCATACTTTCCTCTTCCGTCCCACGTGAAGGATCGGAAGATGCCGCCTGTCGAGCCTCCGAAGGGGTCTGCCTTGATCTCCCCTGCGGTGACCGACGCATCGACACGCCGATAATCTGCCGCACGCTCGATGCCGATCTTCAGGTCGCCGGCCCAGGCAGAGACGTCCTTGTGGCCCTCGACGCCGCGCAGTGTGAGATCCCCCGCGCTGAGACTTACCTTCACGTCGGAGCGCTGCGGAATCTCGATCCTGACGCGGAAGCCGTCCGACGGGCCATCTGTCTCGACATCGGCCTCGTTGCCTTCGACGTTGGCCTGCACCTTCACGTCGCGCGCGTCGCGAGGATCTCTCGTCTCCCACGACAATCGGATGTGGGGATCGGGCGTCCCTTCAATCGTGTAGTCACCGGCCGAGAGGTCCATGGTGATGCGCCCTCCTTGGACGAACGGCCGCTCCAGACCGTTCGCTTCTTGCAAGGCTGCCGGCTGCGGGCCCGGCGGGCCCACTCCGCCATCCGACGGAGAGACACGCCCCACCGAGGCGTCCAGGACAACGACCGTTCCCATCATCAGCGCAGTTGTCATCACCGCCGCTGGTAATCGATGCATGTTCCCTCCCGTAACGCGATATAGGAGTCTGACGGCAGAGCCGCTGAGAAGTTCCAGGACGTTCCCGCGCCCCTGAAAATTTGACAGCAAGGGTCGGAGTGCCTGCCAAGGCGCGCTCCTTCAGTATGTCGTCAGGGCAGGTCGGCGACCTGATCCGAGCTGAAGGGAGTACGATCATGATTGTCATGGTGAGGCAGGCAGACCAGGCTCGACCGGCGTATTCGAGCGACGAGGCGCGCTGGACGGCGGTGCTAGACCGCGACGGTCGGGCGGACGGACAGTTCTTCTACTCGGTCGACACGACGGGCATCTACTGCCGGCCCTCGTGTGCGGCGCGGCGTCCCGGGCGTCAACACGTCCGCTTTCATGCCACCGCAGACGAGGCAGAGCGCGCGGGGTACCGTCCGTGCCGACGGTGCCGGCCGAAGGGACCTTCGCTCGGCGAGCAGCAGGCGGACGCCGTCGCGAAGGCGTGCGGCTTGATGGACACCGCCGAAGAGACGCCTCGCCTCGAGGCGCTCGCGGCGGCGGTCGGCATGAGCCGCTTCCACTTCCACCGCGTGTTCAAGACGCTGACAGGAGTCACACCTCGAGCGTACGCCGCCGCGCGCCGGGCCGAGCGACTCCGGACGGAGCTGCCGCGAAGCCCGACGGTGACCGACGCCATCTACAGCGCCGGCTTCAACTCGAGCAGCCGCTTCTACAGCGCCTCGTCTGCCGTGCTGGGCATGACACCCACGCGGTTCCGCTCGGGCGGCCAGGGCGCCGCGATTCGATTCGCCGTGGCCGAGTGCTCGCTTGGATCGATCCTGGTCGCTGCTACCGACAAAGGCATTTGCGCCATTGCGTTGGCAGACGATCCCGACGGCCTCGTGCGGGAGCTGCAAGACCGGTTCCCCAACGCGTCCCTCGTCGGCAACGATCCAGGATTCGACCAACTCGTGGCAAAGGTGCTCGGCTTCGTGGAAGCGCCAGCGACCGGCCTCGACCTCCCCCTGGACATTCGCGGCACCGCGTTCCAGCATCGCGTGTGGCAGGCGCTGCGCGAGATACCTGCTGGACAGACGATGAGCTACTCGGAGATCGGGCGGCGGATCGGCGCGCCGAGCGCGGTGCGCGCCGTGGCGCACGCGTGCGCGTCGAACGCAATCGCCGTGGCCATCCCGTGCCATCGCGTGGTGCGGAACGACGGGACGTCCTCCGGTTATCGCTGGGGCGTGGCGCGCAAGCAGCAGCTCCTCGAGCGCGAGGCGGCGTCATGACGCGGGCAAGCGTGGATCCGAACACCGCTGCCCTTGCAATCCCGGATCGGGTGGGGCTGCTCGAGTGGCCGCGCCTCACAGCGGATCTCGATACATACGGCTGTGCGACTATAAGCTCGCTCCTGACGCCGGCAGAGTGCGGGGAGCTGGCCGGCCTCTACACGGACGATCAGCGGTTCCGCAGTCGAATCGTGATGGCACGCCACGGATTCGGGCGAGGCGAGTACAAATACTTCGCGTCGCCGTTGCCGGAGATCGTGGCTGATCTGCGGCGCACCCTCTATCCTCC
>JBOGIN010000450.1:0-4738 GCA_050742275.1 Vicinamibacteraceae bacterium | reverse complement strand
GGCGATTCGATTCACGTGCCGCCGAAGACCGTGCACCGGATGACGGCGATCGACGATTGTGACGTCTTCGAGGTCTCGACGCCGGAGCTCGACGACGTCGTGCGGTTGGAGGATCGGTACGGACGGGTGGATACGACGGATTAGGGGTCTAGGGATCTAGGGCAGGGTTGTTCAAGCGCATGAGGCCCACGTCGGAACCGGCAGGCGACGTCGCTGCAGTCTGGCTACTCTGAGCAGCCTTCCTGGATCGCTTGGTCCCTGGACCCCTAGATCCCTGGATCCCTCGATCGCTGGATCCCTGGATCGCTGGATCCCTGTTCCTAAAAAGGAATGTCGTCATCCGCGACGCCGCCGCCACCAGCCGGTGCCGGCTCCGGCGCGCCGTAGTCTCCCTCGCTCGCGGCGGCTGTCCGTGGCGCGCCGCCCAGCAACTGGATGCGGTCGGCCAGGACCTCGGTGGTGTAGCGCTTCTGGCCATCGCGGTCGTCCCAGGACCTCGTCTGCAAGCGTCCCTCGACGTAGATCTGCTTTCCCTTCTTCAAGTAGTCCTGCAACGACTCGGCTTGCTTGCCGAAGAGAACGACCCGGTGCCACTCGGTCTGGTCCTGCCAGTCGCCCGTCTTGGAGTCTTTCCGCCGGTCGGTCGTCGCCAGGCTGAAGTTCGATACCGCCACACCAGCCGGCGTGAAGCGCAGCTCGGCGTCGCGCCCGAGGTTACCAACGAGAATTACTTTGTTCACACTGCCCATGGTCTATTCCCTCGGTGTCTCGGCAAACGGGACACATTGTAATCCTAGGTGCGGTGCAAGAATGAGACCGGCCGGAGCGTGTAACTCGCACTCCGATATTCACGCCTCGATCAGTGCCGGCGACAGCGCGTGCTGCAGAAACTGAAGCAGACGTACCCCACGCGCGTTGCAGTTCTTACCGCGACCGCCGGTTCATGCCGTCGAGGACCTGCTTGGCGAGCGTTGCCGCTTCGCTGTCGGGGTGTTCTTTAATCACGGTCTCGAACGCCTCACGGGCGCGATCTTCCTCATCGAGCAGGCTGAGCGCAAGACCCTTCTTGTACAGGGAGTCTGGCACTTTGTCCCCGTCAGGATAGGTGGCGATCACTTTGTCATACGACGAGACCGCGTCGGTCAGCTTCTGGTCCATCGAATAGGCCTCGCCGATGAGGAACTGCGCGTTGTCAGCGAGGTCGGACTGAGGGAATGTACGCAGAAAGCTGTCGAAGCCAGAGATGGCGAGCGGCCACTGTCCGGACGCATAGTCGGCAAACGCGGAGTCGAACATGCGGGAGGGAGAAGCCCCGGGCGGAACGGCGGGGGCCGCTGCCGCCGACGCGGCCTCTCCGGTGGGCTCGGCCTCCGATGCGTCCGCGGGCAGCACGGGAAGCAGCGTTGTTCCTGAAGCTCCTGCCGTCTCAGGACCGGTCGTCTCGGGATTGGTCGTTTCTGGCGCTGTCTCAGGGTTGGTTGTCTCAGGGTTGGTCGTTTCAGGGTTGGTTGTTTCAGGACCCGTCGTGTCAGGGCTTGTCGTTCCAGGAGCGGTTGTCGTGGGACTCGTGCCTGACGGGCTCGCCGTCTCACCTTCCCTCGTCACCGGCACCTGAGCGACGCTCTCGGGACGTGGAGCGTTCGCGGCGCTGACGACCGATTGCCGCAGCGCATCCATCTCTTGCGACAGGGAGTTCAGACGAACCCCGGTGTCGTCCAACTTCTCACGCACGACGCTGACGTCGTTGCCGAGATTGTCGACGAGCAGCTTCTGGTCGGCAAAGCTTCGCCGGGCGGTCTCTCCCTGCGTATCGATCTTGGTATTGAGCGCCTCGAGGGTATCCGAAAGCGTCACGAGCGCGCGCTGCAACTGCTGCGACTGCTCCTGCAGCATTCGGATCTCGGCCATGATCTGTTGGTGCTCGCGATCGGCCGCACCGACACGCGTCGCTCCCAAGACCAGCAGGCTCGTCACGGTCAGGACAATGGCACTGCGCCTCATGATGGCCTCTCTTTAAAGGGATCAGGGATCAGGCGTCAGGGATCAGCAGGCGTCAGGGGTCAGGGGTCAGCAGGCGCCAGGCATGAGGTGTCAGGCTGACGCCTACTGCCCCTGACGCCTGCTGTTCCCTGGCTCCTAATCCCTGCCCCCTGATCCCTGCTGACCCCTGACGCCTGGTCCCTGACGCCTGTTATTTCCCCGTCACCACGAAATGTCCGCGGCGGTTCTTCGCCCACGCTTCCTCGGTGTGCCCCGGATCGAAGGGAAACTCCTTGCCATAGGATACGGTCTTCACGCGGTCGGCGGCTATGCCGAGCGACACGAGATAGTTCCGCGCGGCCAGCGCCCGGCGCTCGCCGAGCGCCAGGTTGTATTCCGCCGTGCCGCGCTCGTCGCAATGCCCCTCGATGGTCACGACCCAATTATCGTACTGCTTCAAGATCTCCGAGTTCTGCTGCAGCGCGGCCTGGCCCTCGCCACTGACCTCGGCGCTGTCGAAGATGAAGAACACCGGCTGGAGCGGCGACTCTTTGTTGATCTCATCGAGCGACTTCTTGTTGAAGTCTACTTCGGCATCGCTGAGGCCCGGCTCCTCGGGCACCACGGGCTCTGGCTCCGCCACGGGCTCCGGCGGCTTCGGTGGCCCACCCTCCTCTGGCGCGGCCGTCGGGGGCGGCGGCGTCGGCCGCGCGACCGGTGGCTGTTTCTTCGAACAGGCGCCGACCGTCAGACCGACGAGCAGCAGCGCGAGCACAGCGCATGTGCGCCCATGTCTACCAGCCATTCCGTATCTCCTCCTACTGTGACCAGCTCGGCCCGTAATTGTTGCCGGCTTTCGTGATCTGCCGCAGCCCGCGCCCATCGCGGGCCACCGTGAACACCTGCGTCTTGCCCGACCGTGTCGACGTGAACGTCAGATGCCGGCCGTTCGGCGCCCACGCCGGACTCTCGTTGCTCCCCTGACCGTCCGTGATCTGCCGGATCTGGCCGCTCGCCACCTCCAACACCTTGATGTCGAAGCCCGGACCCGTGCGTGAAGCGTAGGCAATCTCGTTGAGCGGCGGCGGCGACCAGGTCGCTCGATCGCAGTACGTCTCACTGGTCAATCGACGCGGCTGGCCGAGCCCGTCGGCTGACGCGATGTAGATCTGCGGCCCGCCGGAGCGGTCGGATGTGAAGGCGATCTCGTTGCCGCCAGGCGACCAGGTCGGCGTCGAGTCGTTGCCCGGATGCTTGGTGATCCGCCTGGGGTTGCTCCCGTCGAGGTTCATCACATAGATCTCGGGGTTGCCATCGCGATTCGACCAGAAGGCCACGCGCTTCCCATCCGGTGAGATGTCCGGATCGAAATTGTGAATACGGTCGTTGCCCTTCGCCGGCTCCTCGAGCCGCCCCTGGTAGATGTACGAGAGAAAGATGTCCGGATAGCCGCGCCGGTACGAGGTATACGCAATCGCGCGGCCGTCGGGCGTCCAAGCCGGCGTGATCGCGAGCGAGCGGTTGACCGTGACACGCCGCTGGTTCTCGCCATCGTAGTCCGAGATGTAGATCTCCTTCAGGCTCCGGTCGGCAAACGACGTCGGCGCACGCCCGCCGTCGCGATCCGAGGCAAACGCCAGCTTCGTTCGGGCAACGCCTCGAAGCCCGCGCAGCTTTTCGTGGACCTCGTCGGCAATCGTGTGCGCGAAAAAGCGGGGATTCTTGACCTCGCCGGTGTACTCCTTGCCGAACACCGTTTGGCCGGTCGAGACCTGATGGAGCCGCGCGGAAACGGTGAGGCTCGATGCGTTCTGGCGAACGATGCCGAGCATGACGAAGTCAGCGCCGAGCTCGCGCCATCCAGCAAGCGCGCCGCCATCGCTGCCGCCAGACGACGTCTGCACGGCAGAGTAGGTGTTGCGCGGGATCATGTAGTACTCGCGCTCGAACTGGAGATCGTTCCACAGGACCTCGGCGATGGTCGCGCCCACCTTCGGGTCGGCCCCCGACTCTGACGTGAAGTCTGGGACGGCCATCCGGGGCGCCGGGCCGCCCTCGGCGAAGATGTCCGTTCTGACGGAGCTAGGCTGCTGCGTTTTGGGTTGGCCCGGCTGTGGTTGCTGTCCGCCCTCCGCTGGCGGCTGTTGGGGCTGCTCGGGCGGCTGCGTCGGCGGCTGCGCGCCGGCAACGAGCATCACCGCCGCCAGCCAGGCGGTGCCGATCAAAAGCATCCGTGAACGCATATACATCGTGCATCCAACCCGCTGTCCGCCAGCGGTCTGCTACGGGTGGTAATGGAAGCCCATTTGGACTTCGAGATTCGAGTGCGGATATTCCGCAGGCAGCGGCGGTAGGCGCGTTGCCATCAGCGCGCGGTGCGCGGCCATGTCCAAGTCCGGATAACCGCTCGACTTCTCGACACCAATGTCCGACAGCGTGCCGTCACGCGCGATGACGAACTGCATCACCGTCATGGCCGACATGGGACGCCGCGAATTCCAGTTGCGCTGGATAATCTGCAGCATTGTCTGAATGTACTCCGGACAGCAGAAGTCGCCGAGCTGAATCTGGCCGCCAAAGCCGCCGCCTCCGGTCGAGATCCCGATGCTGTTCTCCTGTCCCGGCGTTTCGGCAATGGCGTTGCCCTCCCGCACCTCCGGGCCCGTGGTCGGCCGCCGGCCGCGCGCCTCCTCCGGCGCCTGCTTCACGGGCGGTGGGGGAGGGCGCCGTGTCACCTGCTCGAGCGGCACGCTCATCG
>JBOGIN010000449.1:0-2750 GCA_050742275.1 Vicinamibacteraceae bacterium | reverse complement strand
CTCCTGGGGCACGCGATACTCGGTCTGGCCATCTTCGGCCACCGGCAGCTTGTCGAGGTTCACAATCAGATTCGAGAACTGCGCGTCCGACGCCAGCTGCAGGTGCTGCTGAAGCGGACGTTCGCCGTTGGTGGTGGCGTTCTTGAACGTCAGCGTGACGGGCCCACCCGCCTCGACGCTGTCACCGTTGCCTGGCTCGAGCGGTGCGGGTGCGGTAATCGACACGCCGGCAATGGGGCCGGCGACGTCAGGGCTGAGGGGATTGCGACTCTTATTGGCCTCGGTGCATCCGACGACTGTCAACACCCCTGCCACAAGAGGGACGAATAGGCTCTGTCTGCACATCGATACCTCGCCTTACAGATGAGCAGACGCGCCACATGCCCCGTGTGCGGGCGTCTCCAGATGGATTTATCGGCCTGCCGAGGGCCAAACTTCAGTGGCCCGGGCCAAAGCGAATGCGCTGTAGTGTAGATCAACTCGGCTTTCGAGGGAACCGCAAGTCCTTCAGAGCGTGTAAATAAGTTCGTGGGGTCCGCCTTTAGGCGGACCCACATGGCCGATAGGGCCCGAACTCGCGCCGTCATGGGCCGCCTAAAGGCGGCCCCTACTTGAATTCTTCACAGGCTCTTTAGGCCCCGCGGCAGGGCCAGTGGGACGGCTTTCCAGGCGCCGATGGTGGGCTCGCGCGCTGCGACCTGGTCAATCAGGACCAGCCGAGTCAGTTGTCCCCCGTGTCGTAGTAGAGGGTCCGGCCGCCGCCCTCGCTGTCGTCGATGAGCCGCTCACCTTCGAGCTCAGGATGCGCGTCGTACGGCTCCAACGTCAGCCGATGCACGCTCCCCTGCTTTTTTTGTGCATCCGGGAGAACCCGCACGTCGCGTATCGCCCACTGCGCCACGTCGATGTGCCGAGCGTCGTACTTGCCCTCGAGCACCTTGACGACCTCGTAGCCGTTGACGACGAGCGCGTGGCGGTAGGGCGCAATTGATTGCGGTGTGGGGATGGTTCCCGGGCTCACGAGGCGCGCCTCCACGACCACCCGATCGGCCCTGGCGCTCGACTTCTCCGCGCCGCCTGCCGCTGTTGCAGGACCGAGAGGCCCGCTCGTCGGCACCGCGTGCGGGCTATCGGTGCGATCCACCCACACGTTCGGATCCGAGTCTCCGTGGCCGTTGTGCGTCACGCGGACCCACGCCTCGACCTTGGAGAAGTCGGCGCTGAAGCGACCGAGGTACACCTCGGACTGATTCCCGCCGCTCCGCACCTGATTGGGACCGCCGCGATTGTACGGCCCGGACATCGACATGAACCGGGGATGGTTCGTCCATCGCGGGTGATACACCTCCGGGTTGCGGAAGCCTGGCACGCTGTTGACATTGACCGTCCACCGCTTGTCGGTGCCCACATCCACCATCGTGAGGTTACGATGCGCGCCATCGAAGTACCAGAGCAAGCCGCCCCCGACGTTCGCGAAATCGGGCCAGCATCCTTCGCCAAGCTTCTGAAAAGGACCGTTTGGCAGCTCCGCCAGACCGATGTTCGGCCACGGGAACTCGCCACCAGCCATGCGCCCGTCAGTCGACAGGTGAAACGAGCCCGCCTTGATTGTCTTGTTGTTCCACACGACTTCTCGCCTCGTCGGATCGTCGATGGGAAACCGCGTCACCGTGGCAAAGTCGTACGGCTTGGCTTCCGTCTGGTCGGATCCAGCGTAGACCCACTCGCTGCCATCGGTGGGGTCTTGCCACACGCTCAGCGCGTATCCGCTCGCGAGCCGCTTGAAGCTGGTGCCCTCCCAGTCGACGAGATAGACGTACGGTCCGCCCGGCGCATTCGTGCGGCTCGACACGATGATGCGGTCGCCGCGCGGTGTCAGGAGCGGGTGCTTGTAGCTGCGACGCTCACCGCGAATCACCCGCTCGCCCCGCTCGTCATCCGTATCGAAGCCCATCAGGACGAGGTCGTCGAGTTGGGCGAAGGGATCGGTGCCGTCGTGCTGCACCCACACCACGCGCGTGTGCGTGCCGGTGAGCTCATGGACGTCAGCCGAGGGACCCTTGCGCGTCTGCGTGGGGTTGGAGCAGGCGGTAAGAATCCACGCGAGCGAAAGAACCACGATGAACCGAGTCGCGAGTGGCTCAGTCATGCGCCCCAGGCCAATCATCTCAGGATGGTAGCATGGCGGCGTCCACGATGAGATGCTCCCATCCCTGCACATTGTTCCTGCTTCTGTGAGACAAGAAGACAACAGGCCTCGCTACCATGATCGTGCGTCGGACCGCCACTCACCTTCTCCTCATCACGCAGCCGGACCATGCGGCGCTGGCGTCGCGAATCATGGCGGGCTGGCGGGCCGACGGACTTCCCACACGGCCGACACGCGAGACCGTGCTCGAAGCCGTGCGGCAGCACGACATCGGATGGACACCGGTAGACGCCTCCCCGAAACTCGACCCGCTAGCGCAGGCGCCTTACGACTTCACCACGGCGCCGCCAGAAGTCCGGCAGGCCATCTGGCCGCGCGCCATCGGTCAGCTCGAGCCCACGTCGCCTTACATCGCGGGCCTCATCGCGCAACACGCACGCACGGTCTACCGGCACTACGAAGGTGATGCCAATTGGCAACCCTTCCTGGATACGATGGATCGCGAGCGCGACCGCCTCGTCCTTCGCGCCCACGAAGCAGATTCCCAGGCCTTCCTGCGAGACTACGCGATCGTCGCCATCGGCGACCTGCTGTCTCTCAC
>JBOGIN010000448.1:0-10301 GCA_050742275.1 Vicinamibacteraceae bacterium | reverse complement strand
GATCGCGGGCGTTCTGGGGGTGATCGACTGCCTGGATGAACTGCCGGGTCGTTTTGCGAATCTGCATGGCGCGGCGAATCTTGGCCGGCGTGACGTTGGCCGTCGTCATCAGGATCCTGTCGATGCCGTTCGCCGCGAAGACTTCGGCTTCGCTCACCTTGGCCGCGCAGATGCCAATGGAGCCACCAGCGAGCTGCAGCTTGGCGATTGCCGGGCACTTGTGCGTCTTGGCGTGCGGCCGGCTGGCAAGCTTCGTGGCCGCGAGCCGCTCCCGCATGATGGCGATGTTGCGCTCGATCGCGTCGAGATCCACGCAGAGCGCGGGCGTGTCCAGATCCCACTTCGACATGCCAACGAGCGCGTCGTTGGCGGTTTCCTGGGCCGTCTTGGCGTCCGCGTAGCCGCGCGGCGCGGAGGGAACCCAGACGATTGAGGCGCCGGCGGCGGCGGTCGTGATGAAGCGTCGTCGCGACGGTCGCGAGGACGAGCGCATGTCGAGCCTCCTCTGGTGGGCGGAAGGGTAGCGATGGATGGCGAGATTACCACAGAGGACGGCGGCTCAGGGACCGCGCACGCCGTTTCACACCATTTTGCGACGCCAGTGATGAACTCTGCGACGCCAGTGCGTAGATCCATCGGGCGTTCTCTGCGATAACGCGTATCCATCGCGCCCGACGGGGCAGGAAGAAGGAGACGACCGGGCGAGCCTGCCGTGCCGGGCGCCAGATCGAGGTAAGGAGCTCCCCATGCGTGCGCGTGCGAAGCTGGCGTTGCAGCTAGGGCTCGCCCTGCTTGCCGTGGCGTCGCCGGCGGCAGGACAGACTGGCCTGGCAACCATCACGGGCATCGTTTCGGACGAATCGGGCGCGGCGGTTCCGGGCGCGTCGGTCACGGCAACGAACCAGGCCACCAACGTCACCTACACCGGCGTGACGAACCAGGCCGGCAACTACATCATCACCAGCCTGCCGATTGGCGGCTATGTCGTCTCTGCGCAGCTGCCCGGCTTCAAGCGCATCCAGTCCAGTGTGACGCTGTCGGCCGCGCAGACCGCCCGCGTGGACTTCAAGCTGGAGCTCGGCGCCGTCGAAGAGCAGGTCGAAGTGGTGGCAACGGGCGCCGTCCTGCAAACGCAGAACGCCGTCGTCGGCAGCCAGGTGGCGCGCGAGCAGATCGAGAAGCTACCGCTGCAGGCACGTGAGCTCTCCACGGTCACCTTCTATACGCCCGGGTCGACGACAACCGATCCGAGCGGGTCCGGCGGCCGCCCTGCCGTCAACGGGCAGCGCCCGCAGGCCAACAACTTCACGCTCGACGGCGTCGACATGAACGGCGCCATGAGCAACAACATCGCCTACCAGCCGAGCCCCGAGGCGGTCGAGCAGGTCAGCGTCGAAACGCTCAACTACTCCGCCGAGCTGGGCAACGTCGCCGGCGCCATCGTGAACATGGTGATGAAGGCCGGCACGAACCAGCTGAGCGGGAACGGCTTCTGGTATTGGCGCGACAACGTGCTCGCGGCAACGCCCTGGGAGACGAACCGCGCAGGTGGTGAAAAATCGGCGTTCGCCCGGGATCTCTTCGGCGGGACGCTCGGCGGCCCGATCGTCCGCAACAGGCTCTTCTTCTTCGGCAACTATCAAGGGATCCGCGAAGAAGCGCCGCCGGCCGACGCGTTCGCGACCGTCGTGCCCGACGAGTGGCGGCGCGGGGATCTCAGCAGCCTGCTCGCGAGCGGCATCGTCATTCGCGATCCGCTGACGGGCAACCCGTTCCCGAGCAACCACATCCCCGTCGAGCGCTTCAGCCCCTTTGCCACCGCGCTCTTCGCGGACGGGTCGCTCTATCCGCGCGCCAACGTCGAGCGGCCGCTGAGCGACTTTCGCGAGAACTACCGCGGGATCACGGCTTCGAACGACGACACCGACCAGTTCGACGTGAAGGTGGACTGGAACGCGTCGTCGCGCGACAAGCTGTACGTCCGATACTCGCGGCAGGCGGCCGACTCCAGCCCTTCGGTGACCGTGATGCCGCTGTCGTTCGAGCGCGCGACCGAGAACCCGTTCTGGAGCGTCGGCGCCAACTGGAACCGCGTCGTGGGCAAGGCCGTCGTCAACGATCTGCTGATCGGGTACAGCGATCGCGCGAGCCTCGGGCGGTATCTCGACCCCCATGGCCTCGGCATGCTGAACAATCGCCTGGGCATCGCCGGTGATCAAGCCGTGCGCGGTCTGAGCGCGATACGCTGGGGCAACGACCTCACCATCATCGGCAACGCCGAGACCGGGAGCGACACGATCGACGAGGTGTTTCAAATCAGCGACCAACTGACATGGCTCCGCGGCCGCCACACGCTGAAGTTCGGCGGCTCCTGGAACCACTATTGGACCACCTCTTCCTATCCGGGGAACAACGGTCGCAACGGCTTCATCGCCTACAACTCGTTCAACTTTACGGGCGCGCCGTTTGCCGACTTCCTGCTCGATGAGGTCTCGCTGAAAGGGCGTGGCGCCTCCGACTCGACCTGGACTCAGCTTCACAGCCGGGTTGCCGTGTATGCCGCCGACGACTTCAAGGTGACGGACAACTTGACGCTGAATCTCGGCGTGCGGTGGGCGTTCACGTCGCCGCTGGTCGAAAAGGACGACCGCCAGGCCAACTTCGATCTCACCAACGCCACGCAGCTCCTCGCCGGCCGAGACGGCAACAGTCGCGCGCTGTACGATCCGTTCTATGGCGGGTGGGAGCCACGGCTCGGCGTCGCGTATCGATGGGGCGAGCGTTGGGTGATCCGCGGCGGCTACGGCGTTACGCAGGTGATGGAGGGGACCGGCGCCAACCTGCGCCTGCCGCTCAACCCGCCGTCCTTCTTCGAGTCGGAAGTGCGGTACGACGCCACGAGCGGCGCCGGCACGATTGCCACTGGCTTCGAGGGCCTGCAGGCGCTGGACCGGCCCTCGGGCCAGGTTCGCGCGTGGGATCCGAACGTGCGGCCGCAGCTCACGCAGCAGGGAAACCTCTTCATCGAGTACCTGCTCGGCTCGAGGTCCTCCATCAACGTCGGCTATGTGGGAAGTCGGTCCAAGTATCTGATCACGCCCATCGACGGGAACCAGCCGCTCCCAGGCGAGGGCGACCCCACGACCTGGCTGCCGGTGCAGGAGCGTCGACGGCTGTATCCGTTCAATCCCGACATCGCCTCGATCAGCACGACGGCGTCGCGTGGCCGCGCCACGTACAACGCGCTGCAATCGACCTTCAAGCAGCGGCTGTGGCAAGGGCTGGAGCTCATGGCCAATTACACGTACAGCAAGGCGCTCTCGAACAACCGCGGCTACTTCGGCACCGGGCCGGTCGCCGGTGACGGCGCGTATCCGAGAGACAGCTACAACATCGGGCTGAACTACGGTCCCGCGTGGTTCGACACGCGACACCTCTTCTCACTCGCCGGCAGCTACGAGCTGCCGTTCGGGCGGGAGCGCCAGATCGGCAGCGACTGGAGCCGCGGCCTCGACCATCTGGCGGGTGGCTGGGCGCTGAGCTTTGCCGTCATTGCCCGCACTGGCTTCCCGATCACCGTGACCGACGGCGCGTCGCCCTCCCTGCAAGCGTCGCGATCGCCGGAGCATCCGGATCGCATCGGCAGCGGCACGCTGGACAACCCGACGTTGGAGCGGTGGATCGATCGCTCCGCCTTCGTCTCGGCGCCGCTCGGCGAGTTCGGCGATTCCGGCGTGGGCGTCCTGCGGGCGCCAGGCTACTGGAACGCGGACCTGTCCGTCAGCAAGCGGTTCACGACGTTCGGCCGGCAGTATCTCCTGGTCCGGGGCGAGCTGTTCAACATCTTCAACCATCCCAACTTCGGACCGCCGGTCGCCGACATTCAGAGCACCGCCTTCGGCACCATCACCACGACCGTCGGTGATCAGCGGATCGTCCAGTTGGTAGCGAAGTACTATTTTTGATGCGGGATCGTAGATGGGCTCGCGCGGCCTGAAGGCCGCGCGCTACGTGCGCGTGTGGTGAGGGACATTGGCCCGGAGGGTGTGAGATGGACCGACGATCGTTTCTCGCAGCCATGGCGTCCATGCCGGCATTGACCGCGCCGGACGGTCGGCCGATCCCCAACTACCGGATCGTGACGAGCCACAAGCCCTGGGCACAGCCCGGCATGCCAGGTCGCTATCCGGGTCGTGTGGTCACGGTCCACGCACCGCGCTCCATCGACGAGGTGACCGAGACGGTCCACGTTCCCACCGCGCAAGCCATGCTCGCACGCGGCATGACGACGCTCACGGGCGACAAGGACCCGCGCGACAGTTGGGCGCGCTTCTTCGAGGCCGACGACTTCGTCGGCATCAAGATCAACGCCTCCGGGGCGCCGGGCGCCATGTCGATGCCGCAAGTGGTGGCGGAGATCGCCAAGAACCTGATTGCCGTCGGCGTCAAGCCCGCCAACATCGTGATCCACGAGCGGGGTGGCGGGCAGATCCGCTCGGCGCGCTACGAGGACTTCGTCCCGGCAGGCGTCCGCGTGGAGTCGGCCAACACCTGGCTCGGGTTCGACCCACACGTGTACGCCGAGGTCAACTTCTTCGGCGAGGACGATACCCGCTCGTTCCTCCTTCGCATGGCGAGCGAGCAGTTCACCAAGATCATCAACGTGCCGAACATGAAGGACCATGGTGCCTCCGGCGTCACCGGCTGCCTCAAGAACATCGCGTACGGCGAGTTCAACAACGTCGGCCGCTCCCATTACAAGGCCCAGACCGAGACGCTGACGTTCATCGGCACGCTCGCACGGATCGAGCCCCTGCGCTCGAGGACGGTGCTGCAAATCATGGACGGCCTGCGCGGCGTCTGGCATGCCGGGCCCTTCTCGCGGGACAGGCGCTATCGCTTCTATCCGAAGCAGATGAAGTTCGGTACCGACCCGGTGGCCATCGACCGGCTCCTGATTGACGTCATCGACGACAAGCGCAAGCAGGAAGGCGCCATCTCGGTGTGGGAGCGAGACATGAAGTACTTCAGCACGAGCCTCGAAGACTGGCAGGCCAATCCAAACGTGAACCGCTTCATCCGCGAGCCCGGCCACATCGAGTACGCCTCGACGCTCGGTCTGGGAGTCTATGACACCACGAAGATCAGCCACTCGGAAATCACGATATGAAAGCGACACGGCTCGCCGGGGCCCTCTTGATCGCCTGCACGGCCACGCTGGCCTGCAGCGGGCCGGCTGGCACGACGCGAGCCGGCCACACGCTGTACGTGACCGCGGCAGCATCCAGTCTGGTAGATCGAGGCCTTGCCGCCGCGGCCCCCAACGGCGCCGACGCGGCTGGCTTTCAAACCGTGCCGAGCCCTGGCGTGCAGTACCGGCCCAACACCGCCCAGGCCACGAGCGCGCCCTGGGTCGACTCCAACGGATGGCGGTTCCAGCGCGGCGTGCGAAAGGCGGGCTACAACACGCTCTCGGCTGGCGCCGCGTCGCTCGCCGCCGCCGAGGCGTTCACGTACGGCGTGGACGCGATCTTGAACCCCGAGACGTCGGATGTCGAAGCGTTGGGCCGCATGCTGACCTTCCTCCAGGCGCAGGAACAGCTCTCCTTGCCCGTCATGGCCAATATCGGCATCGTCGACGACCGCTCACCGCTGATGGACGAGGCGTTGAACATGCTGACGCGGCGCAATCTGCTCTATCGCGTCGTGACGGCGCCCGATCCGGATCTCCATCTGACAGTGCGGCTCGGAACCAAGGAGTTTCCGACAGCCGCAGCGGCGAACCCAAGCGAGTTCGCCGCCCGCGTGCGTGCCAAGCTGGGCGACGACAATCGGCTGGTTCGCATCTACGGCAGCAGCACCGTCATCGCGCATCTCGTCGGAGATGGCGCACGCGCGCGCCTTCATTTCCTCGCCTACGGCGGGCGCAGACGGCAGCAGGGCCGGACTCAGGAGGGCCTGCGCATTCGACTCCTCGGCCGGTACCGTCCGGTCAAGGTCGCCGCGTATGGCGCGCCGCAGGATGCGCGGCTCGCCGACGTGGACAATCTCGACGACGCGACGGAGTTCTCACTTCCCGCCTTCGATACGTATGCCGTGGTCGACTTGGAAGAAACGAGGTAAGTCGACGTAGCGCGTGGCCTTCAGGCCGCGCGACCAGCTAAGGAGTAACAGTGACCACCTCGACTGCCCTGCTCTTCGTCTTGATCCTGACTCAAGCAACATCCGACCGACCCGCGGTATTGGAAAGCGTCTACTCCGCTCAACCGCTCGCGCTCGATCCCGATCCACGTCTCGAGGTGTGGACGAAGGCGTCACCGGTCATCGTCGGCCGCGACTACCTGGCCCGTCCCATCCAAGGCACGCCAATGGAGGTGCGTTCACGCTGGACGAAACAAGACCTCTATTTGCTCTACAGTTGCCCGTACGACCGCTTGAATCTCAAGCCGGATCCGAACCTGTCGGCCGAGACGCCGCGGCTCTGGAACTGGGACGTCGCCGAGGCGTTCATCGGCTCGGACTTCGACAACATCGGCCGCTACAAGGAATTCCAGGTGTCGCCCCAGGGCGAGTGGGTGGATCTCGCCATCGACCGAAGCAATCCCAAGGGTCAGGAGGGACGACGATGGGACTCGAGCTTCTCCGTCAAGACACGCGTCGACCCGCGCGCGAGGTTCTGGTACGGCCTGATGCGTATTCCGTTCAGCGCGATCGACACTCGCCCGCCGGAACCCGGCCTGGAGCTGCGCGTCGGCCTCTATCGAATCGCTGGCGTCGCTCCCTCCAAGCAGCACTACGCCTGGCAACCGACGGGCCAGACGACGTTTCACGTGCCGCAGGCGTTCGGCACGCTACGGCTCCGCTGACGTGCCGCAACACCCTGAATTTTCCTCACTGGCCGGGGGGTGGCCAGTCCACCCGCTGTCAAGCAGAATCTGCGTAGTCTCGCCAGTTTCCTGAACGCCTTGCTATTCACAGAAATACGCATAGAGCCCATACGTGTTTATACTAAACACACCGTATAATATACGGCCGATTTGTCGGTATGCGGCCGAGGCGCAGATACTTGGCTCCGATAGCCCGCGCGACGTCGACGAAGTCGTGAACTATGTGCGTGCCATGAATCGTGGTCTTGCGCGCTTGGAGCAGCTTCCGATCTCGGTGCGCCTCATCCGCGAGATTCACGCCGAGCTACTCCAGGGCGTCCGCGGATCGTACCTCACCCCGGGCGAGCTACGGCGCAATCAGAACTGGATTGGCCCTGCCGGTGCAACGCTCTCGAACGCGTCTTTCGTACCGCCACCGCCCGCCGAGGTGCCCAAGGCGCTTCGCGACCTCGAGATATTCCTCCAGCAAGCCGATGACCTCCCGCTTCTTCTTGTGAAGATCGGTCTCGCACACGCCCAATTCGAGACCATTCACCCCTTCCGCGACGGCAACGGCCGCGTGGGGCGGCTCCTCATCACGTTTCTCCTGTGCGAGCGCGGGGCACTGCACAAGCCCGTGCTCTATCTGTCCCATTACTTCAAGGTTCATCGCCAGGAGTACTACAACCGGCTGCAGGCGGTGCGCGACTCGGGCGACTGGGAGGGATGGTTGGAGTTCTTTCTGCGGGGCGTTGCCGAGGTGAGCGTGGAAGCGGCGGAGACCGCGCGACAGATACTTCTGCTTCGTGAAGAGCATCGATCGCTGATCGCCGAGAGTCTCGGCCGGGCGGCAGGAAATGGCCACCGGATCCTGCAATACCTTTACGAACATCCCATCGCGAGTGCCAAAGAGGTGCAAGATCTGATCGGGACGACGTTCGCGGCCGCAAACCAGATCGTTCACCGCCTCGTGGACATCGGCATTCTTCGCGAGATTACGGGGCAGGCGAGGCACCGGCGGTTTCAGTACGAGCCTTACGTCCGCCTGTTCAGCGACGACCCAAGTATCTAGCTCCGGAATTCACCTGTGTGGACTGTAGGGGCCGGCTTCAGCCGGCCCTGGGCCGCCTAAAGGCGGCCCCCACGATTGTCAACACAAGTGAATTCTGGGAATTCTGGGGTTAACCAGCAAGGACTATCTGCACGGGCTGGTAGTTGGCACAATGCCGGTGCCGAACCCTCCCCGGGGCGAATTCGGCACGGGTTTTGTGCCAACGCTGCCAGGCTCACGTCGGTGGAGTCTTCACGACGCGTCGCGCTGGACGAACTTCACGCACACTGGCGTGTCGAGCTCGATGGTGTGCCCGGTTGGCGTAAGACGTCCCGACTGCTGGTCGATGCGCAAGACAACGACCGAGTTGGACCGCTGATTGGCTGCCAGCAGGTACGTGCCGGTGGGATCGATACCGAACCCGCGCGGCGTGCTGCCCTGCGTCGGCTCGTTCTCCACGTAGGTAAGACGGCCGCTCGTCTGATCGATGGCAAACACGACGATGCTGTCGTGGCCTCGATTCGAGCCGTAGAGGAACTTGCCCGAGGGGTGCACCTGGACGTCGGCCGTGCTGAAGTCGGGCTGTACCGACCGCCCGGATGGTAGTGTCGAGACCGTTTGCAGCTCCGTCAGCACGCCCGTCTCTGGATTGGCGGCGAAGGCGGTCAGCGTCACGTTGATCTCGTTGATGACGTAGGCGAAACGGCCGCTCGGATGAAAGGCGAAGTGGCGCGGTCCGGCGCCCGGCTTGACGGCGGCAAACGGCGGATCGTTGGCAACGAGGGATCCGGCCTCCGGGTCGAAACGGTAGATGAGCACCTTGTCCAAGCCGAGGTCGGCCGCGTAGGCAAAGCGGTTGGCGGGATCGAGATTGATGGAGTGCGCACGCGGTCCCCGCTGCCGCTCCGGGTGCACGCTCGATCCTGTGTGCTGCACGAAGGCGGAGGCCGGCGCCAGCTTGCCGTCGGACCCAATCGGCAGCGCCGCGACGCTGCCGCCGCCGTAGTTCGAGACCAGCACGCTCCGGCCGGTCTTGTCCACCACGAGGTACACGGCGCCGCGCCCGACGCTCGCCTCTTGGTTGAGCGGCGTGAGCGCACCGCTCTTCCGGTCGATGCTGAAGGCGCTCACCGAGCCGCTCTCCTTCCCGCGGAAGGTGCGCACCTCGTTGGCGGCATAGAGGAAGTCACCGCTTGGATGGACGGCAAGATAGCTCGGACTCTCGGTCTCCGCTGCCAGCTCCGGGGTGCTGAGCGCACCTGAGGCAAGATCGAGGCGCGCGACGTAGATGCCCTTGCTGGTCTCGCGTGTGTACGTGCCGAAGTACACGAGCATGTCGCTGCTCGACTGCGCCTGCTGTCCCAGCACGACGAACGGCAGGAAACATACGGCGGCAACGACCGAGGCGACAACGACGGTGATGGGACGCAGATTGGGTGTCATTGGATCCACGTGCAGGGCTCGGTAGGCACGTCCTCGCAAAAGAGCACGCGAACGTCCGACGGCTTGTGCGCGGCCGTCCACGTGCGCCCGTTCACGAAAAAGGGCTTCGTCCACGCCTCACTATCCACGGCACGCGGGGCGAGGACCGATACCGCGGCCGAGCCGCGCGCCGGATAGCCGCTCCGCGGATCGATGATGTGCGAGTACGCGCGGCCATTGGCCCAGAAGAACTTCTCGTAGCCGCCCGAGGTCGAAATAGACATGTTCTCGAGCTGCACCTCGGCCACCGACGCGTGCGGATCGCGCGGTGCGCGAATCTTCACCTTCCAGCCGCCGGGCTCGCCAGGCGGAGATCCCATCCCGTAGATGCTGCTCCCCGACGCCGACAACAGCGCGATGCGCACGCGATGCCGCTTCAGGACCTCGACCATGCGATCGATCGCATATCCTTTCCCGATCCCGCCAGGGTCGAGCTCCATTCCAGGTCGCTCGAACGCGACGGTCTTGGCGGCCAGGTCGAGCTGAACGTGTCGATACCCCACGCGGCGCAGCGTGTTGATCACCTGCGCGCGACCAGCCAGCTCGCCCTCTCCTTCGAAGAACCCCCACAGCTTCACCAGTGGTCCCACCGTGATGTCGAAGGCGCCCTCGCTCTGGCGGCTGTACGTCATGCAGTTCTGCAAGAGCATGAACAGCTCATCGGACACCCTGACGGGCCGAGTCGCCGCGCCGCGATTCATCGCGCTCCACTCGCTGGTCGGTCGGTAGTTCGAGAGCAGTTGGTCGAGACGCTGCGCCTCGTCGAGCGCCGCGTTGGCTGCCGCCTCCAGCGCGGCGCGATCCTTGCCGTGCAGCACAATCGAAAAGGTCGCGCCCATCGCCTCGTCGTGCTGCTCGACGCGCACCAGGGCACGTGACGCATCGGTGTCGCTCCACGAAGG
>JBOGIN010000447.1:0-3387 GCA_050742275.1 Vicinamibacteraceae bacterium | reverse complement strand
GCTTACAACAGAGCCTCGACAAAAGCCACCAGCTCTGGCGTCTTCTCTAGCGCGGAACGCGGTGTACCGAGTGCGAGTTCCGTGAGAACCGCCTCAAGCGGCATCGCAAGGACCTGAATGCTGTACGGTGGGTCTCCGGGCCGCAAACCGGCGTTCCACTCGATTGTCCGGCGGTTGCGATCGGGAAGCAAGCCAGACGCCGTCACCGGCGCAACGATTGCAGCCGGCAGCGGTGTGGCGAGACCGTAGGCGGAGCGAAGCCGAGCCTCGTAGAAGAAGACCTGGTAGAGGTCAGCCGAAGTGACACGGTTGCGATACGGGAGACGCTCCGCGCCGCTGCCGCGGACGTAATGAGGCTTGAACTTCGCATCAACGACGCCGACGGGGCGTCCAGCTCGATAGATAACAACGTCAGGTTGGACGCTCCGGTAGGTCTCGTCATACCGATCGACAAGCGCGCGGCGGTCGCTCTCCTGTGGTGATACGACTAACCCGCGCGGCGCCAGCACGTCGCCGAGGAGCCGTGCAAGAAAGCGCTCGAAGAGGCTGGCCAGATTGAATTCGAGCGATTGGAGCCAGCTCGCTGAGCCAGCAAAGAGATTGGCAGGCCGGTCACCGAATAGAAGGGACCGCGCAAGTTGCAGGGCCGGTCGGTAGTGGGACGTGAGCCGTGACAGACCCCGGTCCACGGTGTCGAGAGTCTCTGGATTCGTGATCGCGTCCGTTGCGAGTTCACGCCAGATGAACCGTTGCGTATTGGCGTCCGACGCCCAGGGCGTACCGCGCAGCAGCCGCACCGCGGCTACGAGGCCCGACAGAACGGTCCTGTTGAGGTCGTTATCCGTCTCTAAGAGGTGGTAGCGGCACGTGATGCCCTCCGCGGGATGCCGGCCGAAGTCCCGCCCCCATTCCGGTCGGCCACGGAGCATGCGCAAACGCTCGCCTCGCGGCACGTAGGCGCGCGCGATGTGCTGAGCGAGAATCCCCTCGGCGACCTCAACGAGAAGTAACGCCATCAGGACCAGGAATCGATCGGCTTCCGGAACGCGGCTCAGATCGACCTGCGACGCGCGGCGCATCGCAAACTTCGTCAAATCAGCACCACTCGCGTAGAGCAAGAGCGTGACGAAGAGATCCGGTGCGAATGGCGGGGGTACCGTGACGACCGCGTTGCCGACTCTCGCACGTCCGACGCGATAGTTCCGGTTTCGGCGGAGGACGATCCGTCCCCCGTCTGACGAGACAACATGCGCAAGCCGTTCGAGGGCCTGCAACTCATCCGCTGAAAGGAGAGAGGTGTCGAGGCCGTCAAGCGTCACAACCCCGTCGTTCTCGAGAACGACGTCCCTCACCGGGCGACGGGCAGCGTCTAACAGGATCGCGTTCACTCAGACGACGGTTGGCGTCTGATCCCTCCTCAGCGGGCTCCGGCGCGTCCCCGTCAAGGTCTTCGGCCTCCACCGGAGCCCGGTCAGGCCCCTCCTGGATTGCCACGAGAGCCTGCACCAGCTCCTCGTTGGTGAGGCCCGCCATGAACCTGCCGTTCAAGTCCACGAGCCCAGGGAGCACGCGACCGAGACGCGCAGGATCCAGGTAGCAATACTCGGCGACGAGTGGATAAATGTCGAACTCGAGCCTCTGGCGCAGATCGCGCGGAGCGTCGTCGCTGTCATTGTCAACGCTCAGGAGCGCATGTCCGATGGATCTGTCCCACTCGATGCCTTCGACGAGTAGCCGCGCGTTCAGGGCCTCCAGGAGCTGGCCGAGCTGGACATCTCCAACGACATCAGCCCATCCGTCGACCTCGACGAACGCATCCCCGTTTGGCGGAAACTCGACAAACGCAAACCTTCTTCTGAGAGCGACGTCGAGCAGGCTGATGCTCTTGTCAGCAGTGTTCATGGTGCCGAGGAAGTAGACATTGGGAGGGATCGCGCGAGCCTCTTGCGGGTCTTGAGACAGGAAGAACGGCTCGCCGCGCTTGTCAAACTCGATGTACGTGATCAGTTCGCCGAAGATGCGGGCAACGTCACCGCGGTTGATCTCGTCGATGAGAAGCAGCACCTTGGGCGGTTCCTGACCGTCTGGTGAGCCGTCGGCGAGTTCTTGTGCTCGCTCGCAGGCCCCCAGGAGAATCCCGTCTGTGAGTTCGAACTCGCTCGGCTCTTCCGCCTTCGGTCGAAATCCCTGAACGAAGTCCTCGTAGCTGTACGAGGGGTGGAAGGTAACGGCGAACACGCTGTCGGCGCCGTTTGTCTGCTCCCAGTGGTTCCGTACCTGAAGGGCGCGGTACGTCTTCCCCGTCCCAGGCGGGCCATACAGGACAACGTTGCCGCGGCGTCGCAGGATCTCGATGATCTCGAGCGTGTCCGGCTCAGGCGACCCGCCAGCCACCAACAATTCCTTGATGACGTCACGCTGATCGTTCGGGATCGGAGTGCGCCGCCTAGCCATCCCTCACCTCCCAGCGATCTAGCGCGCCATCGACGAGCGCCATGTCTTCCCGTGACAGTTCGTGGAGTTCCATTGCCATGCAGAACGTGATGCGCGGGTCGCCTCTGCTTGCCCAGTTGGACACCGCCTCCTGCAGTTTGCTGAGAGCTTGATCCACGTCGGTATCACCACGAGCCACTTCGGTGGACAGGGCCGCCCAATTCACCGGGGCAACGGACCTAAGGTCGGTCTCGAGCGCAGACAACACTTGCCATGGGTTGTAGCCGCTCTCCGAGCGATTGAGATAGCTGGCAAGGTAGAGGACCTCGGCGGACGCAAGAAGATCGTCGATGTCGGTGCTAGCACGGAGCTCGCGCCAAAAGTGCAGCATCGCGAGATACCTCGTGACGCCAAGCGCAACGGCTCGCTCGATCAGTGCCACGCACCTGCTCAGCTCATGAGCGCCATCCGAGTCATCGACTCCCGCCGATCGCCACGCGCTGAGCGCCGCGCGGCCCAGGTCGGTGAGCGTGAGATTCGAGCGATCGCCGGCAGTCAGTCCTGCGCCTGTCAGGTCGGTCTCGGCCTGATGGCCTGAGCCGCCCCGAGCCGGAAGAGTCTCACCGGCCTCGACCATTGCGAGCCACTCGGGTGCCTCTTTGAAATTGCGCATCGATTGAACGAAGGGGTCCAACCGCTGCCCTTGACTGACCTGGGCCCCTCCGGCGATCGTGCGGAGCCAATCCCGAAATGCTTCGCCGCTGAGAGCTGCCTGCCAGGCCATTGGGGAATTCTCTCACGCCTTCGCAGCTACGAAGAGGTATTCCTTGATCTGGCGGGCCTTGTACCCGCCATAGCTCTGGTAGTTGAGCCTGTCGATCGGGATGATGTCGAGGCTTCCGCGCTTGAAGAGCTGCGATGAGAAGAACTCCCTGAGCTTCTCGTAGCCTACAC
>JBOGIN010000446.1:0-11594 GCA_050742275.1 Vicinamibacteraceae bacterium | reverse complement strand
GCGGCGTGTCAGCGTCAGGTTGATGCCGAGCGAGCGGGCGTACGCCGCGCCGAGGAGCAGCCCGTTGAGACTTTTCGCGAGTGCGAGCGCCACCAGCAGCCCCGTCGCGACCGCCGGACCGAACACTACGAGCTGCTCCCAGGTGACGCCGCCGAATCCCGCCTGGTTCCAGGAGAGAAAGAGCATCTCGTAGCGTACGTCGACTAGGTGAATCAGAAAGCCGCGGACCCCGTCCACCATCGCGCTGAAAAGCAAGCCCGCAAATGAGCAGCGTGGCCTGGCCGACATGCCGCGCGAGCGCGAGCGCGCCGGCGAGGGCGATCAGACAGCCGGCAACCGCGGCCAGCGTGATGCCCGACAGGCTGACCGGACTCAGCAGGCCCGACAACTGCAGGCCAAAGACCGCGCCCGAGACAACGAGGATCGTCACGCCCATCTGCGCGCCTGCCACCAGGCCCAGCGCCCAGGGCCCCGCGAGCGGGTTCTGGAACACCGTCTGCATCTGCAAACCACTCAGGGCGTACGCCGCGCCGGCGAGGCCGGCGGCGATCGCCCGTGGCAGACGGAAGTCGAGCAGCAGGTCCGTCAAAACGTCAGCCTCAGTCCCAGTTGCAGCTGGCGCGGCGTCGTGCCCACGGCGAGCGACGTGATCTGGCCGAAGAACGCCGAGCCGAGATCGTTGTTCGGGCTGCCGAGGTTCGTGCGGTTGAAGAGGTTGAACGCGTTCACCTGAAACGAGAGGTTCGTCCGTCCCGTCAGCGCGATCGACCTGGTCAGCGAGACGTCGACCGTGTAGACGCCCGGCCCGCGCAGCGCGTTCCGCTCGATCCAGGTCGACGGATTCGTGACGTTGGCGTTCGCGAGCCGTGCGCGCGCCTCGGCGACAGGAATGAGGTACTGCGTGCGCGAGGCCGCGTCGCGGGCGTAGATGTCGTCGAGCGAGCCGGACAGGAGCACTGGCCGCACCCAGCCACCGCCGATGTCCGCGAAATCGCCCGAGTAGCGCGGGTCGACCGGCTGACCTGATCGGAAGATCGCGATGCCGGACAGCGAGAACCCACCCAGGATCGTCCCGAGCGCCCCTTCGCTGGACAGGAATCGCCGCCCCTCGCCGACGGGCAGCTCCCAGACATAGCTCACGGCGAGATGGTGACGCTGGTCGAAGTCACCGTATCCCCAGTTCGCGGACAGCGGCCGATCGATCCAGGCATCAGGTCCACCGCCCTGGAAGCCCGGCTCCGGCGAGCCGCCGACATTGATGACGGCGGGTGGGCTGTAGAAGGTGTCCTGCGTGATGTTGTCCTTCGCGACGGCGTAGGTGTAGGCCACGGTCACGTCGAGTCCCGCCGTCCACCGGCGCCGGCCGAGGATCTGCAGCGAGTTGTAGTCGGACGTCGCGTCGCCTTTCGTGATCTCGATCACGTCGAACCGTGAGTCGGGACGCCGCCCCTGCGGCACGCCGTAGTCGCCGTTGACCTTCGCGGTCCGAGTCAGATTCCGTCCGGCCGCACCCACGTACGAGACCGCCACCGTCGTCGCGTCATCGAGCCGCTGTTCGAGCGTGGCGTGGTAACGATGAACCGTCGGATTCCGGATCGTCGGATCGAAGCCGAAGATGCCGACGTTCGCCGTGCTTTCCAGTTCCGGCAGCTCGCCGTTCAGACGGAACGGCACGGACGCCGCGGCACCGGATGTGGAGAACGGCGTCGAATAGGGCGCCGAGGCCACCATCAACTGGGTCAGCCGATCCGTGTACAAGCCGTAGCTCGCGCGCACGACGGTAAGGTCGCTGCCGCCAACGTTCCAGGCCGCGCCGACGCGCGGCTGGAAGTTGTTCCGGTCCGGCTGATAGAACGGCCGGCCGCTGCCGACGAGCTCGACGCGATTGTTCAGGCGCCCGAAGTGGAACGGGGACTCGTCTGGCACGACCTGCCCGTCGGCGTCGACGGCATAGAGGTTCGATAGGAATCCGTTCTCTTCCGAGAGGACGCCGAAGTAGCTGTAGCGAAGCCCCGCGTTCACGGTCAGCTGCGTATTAACGCGCACGTCGGCCTGCGTGAAGGACTCGTGCTCCGTCTGGTGATAGCCGCGCAGCCCCGTCGTGGCGCCGCCGCCGGTGCCGAGCCAGCTCAGATTCAAGGAAGCGGCCACCGCTTCTGGCTGGTCGGCGCGCTCTCCGAGCAGGCCGTTCGGCCCGAGGTAGCCAGAGAAGACGTACAGCGGCGACGCGCCACCGCCGGCAAACGTCGCCATGAACGACTTCCGCCATTGCAGGCCGGAGCGCAGTGTGAGCCGGCCGCGATTCCACACGTGCAGGAGCGACACGTCGGGAACGGTCTGGTGGTCGTAGAAGCTCGCGGGCGGGTCGACGTTCAGCTGGCTGAACGCAGTGTCGTTGGCGCGAATCGACAGGCCGAGGTCCGATACGCCGATCGCGAGCAGCCGGCTGTCCACCGCGCTGGCGTTTCCCTCGCGATACGTGGAGCGGAGCACGCCGGCGCGGCCCTCGAGGTACTGCGTGGGACCGATGACGTAGCTCGCCTGTACGACCGGATGATGCCATCGCAGCGGGACGATGAAGTTGCTTGAGGGAATCGCCGGCGAGCTCGTGAGCCGCTCGGTGCGGGCGAACGCGTAGCGCGCGCTGGCCGTCAGGCGGTCCGTCAAGCGATGGTCAGTACGGATCAGGCCGCTGTCCTGGTCCACGTCCTGCGTGCGGGAGCTGCTGATCCGCACCGCCCCGGCCTCGCCGTTCGCGACGTTGCCATCGAACGCCGCCGGAGTGAACCCCGCATCGAGGAAGGCCTGGCGCTCCTGCTCCGAGGCGTACACCGGACGGAACTCACCTGCGAGGTTTCCCGTAGCGGGCACCACGCCGCGATCGAGATAGAATGTGCGGTAGAAACGGCCCAGGTCCCCCGGGATCAGGTCGATCAGCGCCGCGTTCGGCAGCACCGTACTGGCATCGGTCTGCTGCTGCTTCTGGCGGAAGCCTTCGAAGCTCGCGAAAAAGAAGTCGCGGCTCGTCCTGATCGGCCCACCCGTCGTTGCACCGTACTGGTGCTGCTTGAACGGCGGGACTTTGGAACGGCCCTCCTCATCGACGAACGGGCCGTCGTTGAAGAAGCTGCGGGCGTCGAGCGCATCGTTGCGGAGGTGATAGTACGTCGACCCATGCAGATCGTTGGTCCCCGACTTGGTGATGATCGAGATCTGGCCGCCGGAGGTCCGGCCGAACGTCGCGTCCGCGTTCGACGAGATGACGCGAAACTCACGAAGCGCCTCGGTCGAAATGAGGTTTGGGCTGGCGTCCGCGAAGAGCGCGGCGCCGCCGCTGACCGCGAGGCCGCGCGTGCCACGCTGGTCTGTCGAGCTGACGCCGTCGATCAAGTAGGTGTTCGTTGGGGGCCGCCCGCCGTTGTACAGCGGATTCGGGCCGGGCGCGGCGACGCCGGGCGTCAGCTGCACGAGCCTCAGGAAGTTCTTGCCGTTCAGCGGCAGCTCCCGGATGCGCCGCTCGTTCACGACGAGCGAGAGATCGCTGTCGGTGGTGCGCGAGGCGGACGCTTCCACGGTCACTGCCTCGCTAACGTCATCCACCGCCATGCGCAGCTCGACACGCCGCTGCTCGGCAACCTCCAGCGTGATCGCTTCACTGGTCACCGTCTGGAATCCCGCCTGCTCGATGCGCACCAGGTACCGGCCCGGCGGCAGCAACGGCAGCAGGAAGCTGCCTTCCTCATCGGTCCGCGCCCTGCGGCTGACGCCGGTCGCACCTTCGGAGACCGTGACCGTAGCGTCGACGATAACGGCGTTGCCTGCATCGACGACCGTCCCCGCGAGACTCGACGTCGCCGCGCTCTGGGCCCATAGTGACGCTACGCTGCCCAGGAGAGCGCACAGCAAGTACAGCGCAACCCGGACCATTCGCGAAGCCATCGTCATCATGTCGTCGAACTCACTCTCTACTCCTCTTTCAGAACGGACATCGGGTTGACCCGGCTGGCGCGAAGAATCGGCGGGCCGCACGCCAGGAGGGCTATGCTCGTCACTACGAAGCACACCACGACATAGGTACGCAGGTCGGTCGGCGAGACCTGGAAGAGCATCGCGCTGAGCACGCGTGACGCGGCCACGGAGCCCAACAGGCCGGAGACGAGGCCGATGCCCACCAGCCGCAGCATGCCGCCCAACATGAGGCCAGCTACCTGGCGGTTCGTGGCGCCGACCGCGAGCCGGATGACGATCTCCTTCGAGCGGAGGAGCGCGAGATACGCGACCACGCCGTAGAGCCCGATTGCCGCGAGGAGTAACGCGACGCCCGCGAAGAGGCCGATCAGCCGGCTCCAGAGCCGCGTCTGCCACAGCGACTCATCGACCCACTGGTCCAGCGGTTTGATCGCCGCCACCGCGATTGTCGGCTCGATCGCGTGGATCGCCCTGCGCGCCGCTTCGCCCAGCGACTCAGGCGCCACCGAGGTCCGCAGCACGTAGTAGAGAGAATCGGCCGGATACTGCGCGTACGGGTAATAGAAATCCAGGTTCCGATCGGCGTCCGATGCGAGGCTCCGGATATTGGCGACCACGCCGACGACGGTCGCGGGTGGATTGTCGGGACGAGGCACACCCCACCCGATCTGTTGGCCCACCGCGTCCTGGCCCGGCCACAGCGCGCTCGCCGCGCGATGGTTGATGACGATAACGGGACGTCTATCCGCGGTGTCGTCCCTCGTGATGTAACGCCCCTGCAGCAACCGCATGCCCATCGAGTCGAAGTACTCGGGGCTGACATCCGCCAGGCCGGCAAACGAGGCCTTCATCGATTGGTCGCCCTGTGCGCCCGAGATGTAGAGATCCGCCACGGTGCGCGAGTCAGTGCCATCGGCGAAGGGCACACGACTACTCAGGCTTGCCGAGGTCACGCCTGGCAGGGCAGCAAGGCGTTCCAACACTCTCCGATGCAGTACGGGCAGCACCTCTGCACGATCGAGGCGACTTCCCTCGCCATAGGTGCGCGAGACCTTGATCGTCAGCAGTCCGTCAGTGCGGAATCCAGGGTCGCGCTGCTGCAGGATCAACAGTGTTTGCAACAACAGCAGCGCGCCGACCAGCAGTAGCACTGACAGCGCGACCTCCGCGGCGACCAGTACCTGTCTGAAGTGGTTGCGTGTCGTCGATCCGCGGCTGCCGGAGCCGATGAGCGGGACGGCGTGCTGACGTGACGCCCGCCACGCGGGCACGACGCCGGACACGACCGCCGACACGGCGGCGAGCGCGCCACAGAACAGGAGCGCCCGGCCGCCGACCTCGAGATGCATCCACGACGGCAAGTCGATGGGGATCCACGCGCGAATCGCGCGCACGCCGAGCAGGGCGACCATGCTGCCGAGCAGGGCTCCGCCGAGTGCCAGCAGGAGGCTCTCCAGCACCTGGATACGCAGATTCCCGCCCATCGACGCGCCGACCGCCATGCGTACCGCGAACTCCCGCTGGCGGGCCACGCCGCGTGCGAGCTGCAGGCTGCTGACGTTGGCGATGCAGATGAGCAGGAGACAGGCCACACCACCAACGAGCGCGAGGAGATATGGCCTCAGCTCGCCGCTCTCCGACTCGCGCCATGTCCGGACTCTCGGCACGGCCTCCGAATGCGCGTTGACCGCTGCGCGCGCGAGCGTCGCGAGCTCGTCGTCTGCCTGCCGGCCGGTTGCGTCGGGCCGCAGCCGTCCGATGACGCCGTAAATGCGGACCGTCGCCCGCCGGGGACTCGAGGCGTCGGTGCCGGTCCAACTGCTCTCGACGGGCACCCACATCTCGGTGTGATTCGGGAAGTCGAACCCCGGCGGCATGACGCCGACGACCTCCAGGTCTTGCCCCGTCGCTCGCAGGCGCCGCCCAATGACGTTGGGGTCGCCGCCGTAGTGGCGGCGCCAGAGCGCGTCGCTGAGCACGACCTTGTGGACGTCTCCGTTCGGAACGTTCTCCGAAGGTTGGAACCAACGCCCGGTCCGAGGCTGGACGCCGAGCACCGGCAGCGTGGCGGCATCGACGTATGTCATCTGCACGGTTTCGGCCGGCCCACTGCTGCGGATCTCCGTGGCACGGTTGGAAAAGAGGCCCAGCCCCGAGAAGCTGCGCGAGGCTTGCCCCCACAGCGCGACATCACCGAGCGAGCTACCCTGACTCTGTCCCGTCGGCATCAACCAGTCGACGCGGACCAGCCGTTCGGGCGAGGGATACGGAAACGGTCGCAGGAGGATGGCGTAGCAGATACTGAAAATGGCAGTCGTCGCGCCGAGCCCGATGCCAAGAATGGCCGTGATGGTGAGGCTGAGCATCCAGGATCGGGAGAGCGAGCGGCGCGCCTGGTGCAGGTCCTGTGCCCAGCCTGGTTGCAGAGCGGCCGACAGCAGATCACGCGTGGCTGCCGACGCCGCGGCAAGGGTGAACCGCAACGCGTAGCCGAGCGCCTGCTTCCAGTACCAGAGCGTTCCGCCGACTGTTCGCCCGTGGAATTGCTGTTCGAGGTCCCCGAGCACTTCGTCGCGGATGTCTCTGGGAAGGGCGCGAGCGAGCAGTCGGCGTGCGATGAACGGCGGAGCCAATCGAGGTGCCATCTCCTCAACGCCGATCCAGGAGCGGCTCCAAACCGCTCCACAAGGTCAGATAGGTCCGCCTCGACGCGCGGAGCCGCCGTAAGCCGGCTGGCGTGACGCGGTAGAAGCGCTTGGCGCGGCCGCCGCGCTGAGGCGTGGGATCACCAAGCGTCGACGCGAGCAGGCCTTTCTTCCGAAGTCGTACCAGGGCGACGTAGACGGACGGCCGGGAGACTGCTCGAGCAGTCGCTTGGTCGAGCGCCTCGATGATCGGCACGCCGTAGGCACGCTCGCCCAAGCGGAGTGTCGCCAGCAACACCATTTGCTCGAGCTCGCCCAACTCGTCGCCTCGTCCATGTGCCATGCGATTTCCTCAGTCGGACAGATGAAACCGATGGTAAGGCGGGCCTTCTGTGCCCTTCCTGTCTTTTGCAATGAGCGGACGCAGGATTCTGTTCAGTGGACCGTGCGTGGCGACGAGTGGGGAAGGCCTCCAGGCTCAGACGCAGTGTGGCGATGATCCGCCGTGGCTCGCCGAAGTACACGTTCGTGACGCCGAACGCCCGCGTGGCCCACTCGACGTAACGGGTATCCGCTGCGTTTCTCGAGATCAACGCGGAGCTCGCTGAACGCGGAGGCCTGCCAGACCTCCGCGCGTCGATCATCGGCGCGCGGCGGCGCAACGAAGTCGGCCGCCTCCGGATCGAGGAGGTCGACCGACACCGGCGGCCCGTAGCTGCGTGGGCTCGAGAAGTCGGTGGCCGAGAGGTCCAGGCCAACCACCCAGCGACTCGGTCGGCCGCCAATCGCGACGTTCGTCGTCACATCGTGGCGCGTGCCCCACAGGCGGTGGTCGTAGGCAAGATTCTCCACCGACCGGCGCTCAACCCGTCTCGTCTCTGGAACGAGCTCGAAGCCGTAGGAGTTCCTCCAGTCGCGGTCTGCGCGATAGACGTACACCTGGCCGTGGTAAGTGCTGGCCGGCGCCAGCGGGGCACCAGCGATAAGCCGGCCCCACCCGACGGTGTCGTCGTATCGATTGTTCGATGAGCGGTTGTAGTTCCGGCCGACGAGCCGCTCGTCGATTCGCGCGTCCACGAGCGGCGTGCCCCAGTACGGATCCTCCACCGAGCTCACGAAGAAGTCGCCTTCGACGCCGACGCTCACGCCTGGCAACGTCGTGCGAAGCGCTCCGGTCGGGTGGGTGTATTCGTGGACGTTGTCCTGGACATGCGTTTCGAAGCGGTTGCGGGCAAACGAGACCGCGTAGCTGTGGCGGTTGGTGGCGGAGCCTGCGGCCGCGACGCCGAACCGGACGCGGCCTCTGTCGCCCGACTCCAATAGGCCGTCTATACGTGTCTTGCCCGGTTGCGCGTCACGGCGCACGAAGTTAATTGCGCTGGCTGAAAGGCCCTCGCCGTGGATCACTGATGCTGGGCCGCGAACGACCTCGACGCGATCGAAGTTGAAGGCATCGTAGTTGCGCATCGTGACCGTGGAGCTTTGCACGCGCACGCCGCTGAAGAGGACACCGATACTGTTCTCGATGAATCCGCGAGAAGAGAATACGGCGCTGGCACCGGGCCGCAAACTGCTCGTGAGGCCGGTCACATACCGCAGCGCCGTCGAGGCCGTGTCCGGGCCGCGTGCCTGAATCACATCCTGCGTGACGATATCGACCGCGGAGGGCGTCTGTCGGCGAGTGAGGTGGAGCCTGGAACCGGTCGTGTGAATCTCCCCCAGATCGGCGGCGACGAGCACTTCTTCGGCAAACGTTGCCGTTTGCAACGTGAGATCGACGTGGACCTCGGCATCGGCGACGCGAATGGCCGGCGCACGATGCTCTGCGAAGCCAGACCGAACGGCCAGGAGATCGAAGGCTCCAGACGTCGGCAGCGCGAGGCGATATCGTCCGTCGGGTCCTGTCCGGGTGACCGTGTCATGGCCGCCGCTCGTAGGTCGACCAACCACTGTCACATCCGCCAAGGGTGTGCCGCTGCTATCGCTGATCCTGCCGGCGATGGACTGTGCACGGGCGTCGATTGCCACGAGCGACATGAGAACCGCTGCAGCGGCGATTATCACGCCGATATCGAATCCAGAGCTGTGTGTGTGCATAGGCGCAGAATCGACGCGCCATGCTACGCGGCCTATGCATTGCTCCCCGAGTCAATGTCGGCGAACGGTGCCGCAGGGACGATCGGGGGTAGCTTTCCCTGGATGAGCGGTGAGGGATTGGGATCTCAAAGTGCGAGCCCGCTCCACGTGTAGGCGACCAGGCGTCACCGCGATGGTGAGGGCTGAATAACGGCGCGCGTGCGCTGGACGAGTGGATTGTCGGGGTCGGCCGAGCCTTTCAGCGAGAACGCGGCCGCCGCGAGAAAGCGGTCGCGTCGTGGGGGAGTCATGGCCGCGTAGTCCTCCAGGACCGCGGAGCTGTATTTGTAGTCGTGGGAGTCGACGCCCTTTAGGAAGATCAGCCTGCGGGCGGCGTCTGCAAGCGGCGTCGGATCGGGGTTGTCTTCGAGGAACGCGAGAATCTTCCGCGACGCCGTGAGACGGTCACGGCTGATCTCGGCGAAGATCTCTTCGATGGCGGTCGGGCCGCTGCTCTCGAGCGGCACCGGCTCGAGCGCGTCGATCTCCACACCTCGAGTAACGCCGCCGCGAAAGAGCGGGAGGAATGCCGCGTTCTGCAGGAGCAGCAGCTTCCGCGTCGCATCATCGCGGCAGTGCCGCCAGGCATAGTGAAGTGCATTCGTGAAGGTGGTGGCGTGCAGCGAGAGGATGCCAGGCGCGCGCATCATCAGCTCCGCGGCGCACTCGAAGAACGCGTCGAAGATCGATCGCGGGGCAACGCCGCGATTGAGAAGCTCGACCGCCTTGTCGCTAGCGGTCTGCGCCGGCTCGCGGCGGAGCGTCCGCAGCATCTCCGTGGTGGCGTCGGCGCCCGGTCGGCCTTCGAGCCAGCTCGCACGAATCCTCGAGACGGCTTCACGATTGTGCCGGTACGGGCGGTCCGCGGGCAGGTCGGCGGTGGCGGGGTTCTCTCGCGCTCCCTCGCGATCCAGCAGCGCGTACGCCAGCGAGCGCAAGACCGGTTCCGCGTGCTGCCAGCCGATGACCTCGAGCAGCCGGAAGCTGTTGGCCACATAGATCTCTTTGTGCCCGATTTCGCGGAAATCGCGCGCGCCATAGCGCGCAAGGATCTGGAAGATCTCGTGCGCCCCTGCGGTGCGGGCGAGACCGGCGATCGCCGCATCGGCGGGCGCCTCGTCCCAGCGCTCCATCGCTGCGATGAAGGCGTCGCGAGCCTTGTGGCTGGGCGGGACGGCGGCTTCATCAACTGGACCAAGCGCCCAATCGCCTGCGCGGACATCCGCGGCTTGCGAGACCTTGAACTGGTCGATGGCCCAGAAGATAGGCAGCCAGCGGTCGGAATCAGGCGAGGCGAGGCTCGCGAGATGAGCTGAATTCACGACGAGGACCGCGTGGAACTTGAAGCCAACCGGCCGAGGTTGGATATTGCGCACGCCCGCGAGCAGCAAGGCAGCGATCAGGTCACGATAGCTCAGGCCGCGCCGAATCCTGGCGGCCACCTCCTCCAGCACGCGCTCCGCGGACGTCTCCTCCAACAACCGCACCGTCGGCTCGAGGTCCGGATGCAGGCGGACGCGCTGCGCATCGACTCTGGCGTCGGCGGCGGACACCAGCGGGAGGCGAGAGAGGAAACCGAGGTCTCCCAGGCTAGCCAACGTGCCGCTTGCCGCCGCCAGCTTGATGAAGTCACGTCGCTGCATGGCCGTGGTGGGCGCCCCTTCCATTGTCGCGCCTGCCGGACCGGCTGGGAAGGGATCACGAGCGCCAGCGTCATGTTATGCGCCGGACGGATACCCGCGCGCGTGCGACGTCGCGAACCGGTCACCAGAGGGTGCGAAGCGTCCCGACGACGGGCAATAGCGGACAACCCGCCCTGGCGCGCTAGGGAGAATCCGGGGCAAGGGCGGGCCGATCGCTGCGCGGTGGCAACGGGCGGGACATTGCCACGATATGGTGTGCGCCGGCCGCTGTGGCAAAGGCGGCGGCAAAGCGCTCCTGCTTCGTGCGCTCGCTCACCGTGGGCGTGAAGAACCACTCCGCCTGTGCCCGCTCCGGCGTCACGTCCACGATCATGTACCCGCGGTGAACGGCGTCGATGAGCTTGATGTGCGGGTTACGGGCGCGCACGGGAGCGAGTCCGCTCTCCTGCTTCTCCGGCTCGTCGGTGTAGGCGCCCGGTGACGTGATGCCGGGCGTGACGTACTCGACGGCGAGCGCCCCGCGTCCGGTGTCCGGATCATACGCGGTCTTCGTCCGTGGGTCGGGGGCCACATCCAACGCCCATGAGCTGTGCACATCACCCGTGAGCACGACGAGGTCATCGAGGCGCTCGCGGACGATGAGATCGAAGAGACGGTCGAAGCGGTAGCGATCGCGCTGCCATACATCACCCACGGACCCTTCCGCCCGGGCCACATCGGTCGTGGCGCGCACGTCCCCACGGACCGCTTCCGCGCGGCCATCCATCGGTCGCGACTGACTGTTCGTGAATCCCTCGTGCCAACGCCCACGCGGGTGAAGGAATGACGTGCGGTGGCAGCAATGTCACATTCCCAAGCCCTATCCCGTCTCACCGTCGGAGACAGGAGGAGCGACATGATTAGATGGGCACTGCAGAGAGCGATTGCCAAGGCAGAGCGGGAATGGAACCACGACGCCAGCCTTATACGCGACATGGTCGACGCGAGTCCGTCTACCGCCTGGCTGGTTTCACGAGTCACCCACCTGGTTGCCGCCGCCATCGTGATCGCGGGATTCGGCCTTGCGGCACCGGCGGTCGCACAGGTCTCGGATCAGCCGCCCGCCGTCAGTGCTTATACCCTGACCCCCGAGCGGACCGCAGCCAGCGTGGCCGCCCTGGTGGCGCTGATCGGCGCGGTCATCGGTGGGCTCGCTCTGGCC
>JBOGIN010000445.1:0-2211 GCA_050742275.1 Vicinamibacteraceae bacterium | reverse complement strand
TGCGGCACGATGCCGTGACGGGCTGGCGCACCAGACTGGCGGGCGGCTCACCGGAGGTGCGTCGGTTCGTACGCGCTCGAGAAGATCAGTGGCGATGGTGGCAGGGCGAGGGGCAAGGGCCAAGGGGCGAGGGGCTCGCAGGGATTGGGCGGCCGGCGGCGGCTGTGGCCGTCCTCAGTGCCGGAACGGCATTCGAGGCGGGTGCTCCTTCACGGGGGACCTCCGTGCGGCTGCGGCGATGGCGTCACAACAGCTCGCACGGCTTGCCGCTGGAGCCTGTCACGGAGCTCGTCGACCTGACGATCAATGGCCAACGAGTCGCGCCGCGACGCATCACGGCGCCGAACGACGACGGCGAGCTGGCTGACGAGTATTTCACGGCAGAGCTGCCAACGGGCGCGGGGCGCGTCGAAATCGCGGCCAAGATGCGCTTCGTCGAGACGGGCCGGCTGACAACGGTCTCCAGCGTTTGGACCGAGCAGACCCGGTAACCAGGCAGCCGCCTCCGTCGTAATACTGGCATCATGCGCACAGCAGCTTTGGCGATCGCCGGCGCTCTTGGAGTGTTCTCGTCCGTGCTCGCTGGTTCCGACCCGGCCGGCCAGCGCTTTTGGCCGCAGTGGCGCGGTCCGGACGCGACGGGGGCGTCGAAACAGGCTGATCCTCCGATCGAATGGAGCGAGACGAGCAACATTCGATGGAAAGTGGAGATCCCGGGCCGAGGGTCGGCAACTCCCGTCATCTGGGGCGATCGGATCTTCCTCCTGACCTCGGTCCCGAAGGACGTACAGGGGGAGGCCGCTCACGAGCCTCGGGGCGGCGTCGAGCCGAGAGTCGCTCATCGCTTCACCGTCCTGGCGCTCGACCGGCGCACCGGGCGCGTTGTCTGGGAGCAGGTCGCCAAGGAGGAGACCCCGCATGAAGGAGCGCATCGCGACCACGGCACCTGGGCTTCGAGCTCGGCGGTGACCGACGGCACGCGCGTGTTCGCCTCCTTCGAATCGCACGGCGTGTACGCGTATGACATGGACGGCAAGCTGCTGTGGCAGAAGGACCTCGGCGACAAGCAGATGCGGAACCAGTTCGGCGAAGGCAGCACGCCCGCGCTCTACAACGACCAGCTCGTGCTCGTCTGGGATCATCAGGGCAACGACTTCATCGTAGCGCTCGACGCTCCTACCGGTAAGGAGCTGTGGCGGCGCGAGCGCGACGAGATCGACTCCTGGGCAACGCCGCTCATCGTCGAGCACAACGGCCGGGCGCAGGTGGTCACCAGCGCGATGAACCGCGTGCGGAGCTATGACCTGGAAACGGGAGAGGAGGTCTGGCAGAGCGAGGGCACGACGATGAACCCCATCCCATCGCCGGTGGCGGCGGAAGGCATGGTATTTGTGACGGCGGGCTTCCGCGGCAGCGACCTCAAGGCGATCCGCTTGGCGGAGGCGAAGGGCGACATCACCGGCTCCGGCGCGCTGGCGTGGACACTCGATCGCGATACGCCGTATGTCCCGTCGCCGCTGCTGTACAACGGCATTCTTTACCTGCTCAAGAGCAACTCGGGGATCCTCTCGGCGTTCGATGCCCGCAGCGGCAAACCGCATTACCAGCTCCAGCGCCTGCAGGACGTTCCCGAAGTGTTTGCCTCGCCGGTCGGCGCCTCGGACCGTGTCTACATTCCGGGACGCGACGGCAAGACGATGGTCCTTCGGCACGGCCCCACGTTCGAGGTCCTGGCGACGAACACGCTCGAGGACGGCTTCGATGCCTCCCCAGCGGTGGTGGACAAGGAAATCTACCTCCGCGGGCACCGCTATCTCTACTGCATCGCGGCAAGCTGATGGCGGAAATGGGGACAGCCCCCACATATCGAAAAACGGGGGCTGTCCCCATTTCTTACTTCGCCTTCAACTTTCGGAAGAGCTCCAACTCCTTTGCCGCGAGGGCGCGCTGGCCCGCGCGCTGATAGGCCCGCGCGAGACGGTAATGCGCCTGGGCGTCGGCCGGCTCCAGTTGGATAACCCGGCGCAACGCGTTGATGGCTTCCGCATCCCGGCCCTGATCCCCGTAGAGCGTGCCGAGCTGCAGAAAAGCCTTCGACAGGTTGGCATCGAGAGAGGCCGCGCGCTTCAGATGCTTCTCGATCGTTTTCAGATCGACCGTCGCGGTTGCGCCGCGCGCCCCTTTCCAGAGGCTCATCGCGTAGTAATAGTG
>JBOGIN010000444.1:0-3931 GCA_050742275.1 Vicinamibacteraceae bacterium | reverse complement strand
GTCGAGATACTTGTGGCGGACCGTTGGCAAGACGACGAGCTGGACGCCCCGGTAGGTGCGGAGGCTCCGATCGACGTAATGGGAGCGGCCGTAGACCGTGACCTGGTGACCACGCGCCGCGAGCCGCGACGCGAGCTCCTCGGCAAAGGTCTCGAAGCCGCCGTAGTTGGCGGGGATCCCGCGCGTGCCGAGAATAGCGATCCGCATGCTCATGTTGGCGGTCAGGCCTTGAACCACGTGACGATCTGGTCGTCTGCGACGCGCCGGCGCCGCATGATCGCCCGGCGCTTGGTCAGGGCGCGGGGCAGATATCGCACGACGTCGACGAGCGCCGGGATCGACGAGTGCTCTCTGAGGAGCACGTAGCCGATGACCTGCGCGTCGCGCCACAGGCCGGGGCCGGCAAAGGTCAACGCATGGCCCAGCGTCTGGTTCTTGAGCCTGAGGAGGAAGCGGTTGCGCACCGATGCACGATTGATCTCGGCGGGCAGCCGCTGTCGCCGCTCCGGTGTCACGCGCCGCCGGTGCCAGGCGCGCGCCGTCGGCACGTAGAGGCACCGCCAGCCGAGGAGCTGAGCGCGCCAGGCCAGGTCCGCATCCTCGCGGAACGCGAAGAAGTCCTCATCGAAGTACTCGCCGCCGATACGAATGTCCTCGAGCATGCGACGACGGTAGCAGGCGGCGGCGCCGGAGGCCCCAAAGACGTACTCCGCGCGATCGTATTGACCGGTGTCGACACAGTCGGCCCCGCGATCCACATGGCGCTGTGACGGCAGCATGCGAATGCCGGTCGAGTCGATGATCTGGGGCGCGTCGAGCCGTAGCAGCTTGCCCGTCGCCGATCCCGCGTGCTGATCACGCGAGAGGGCGTCGACGATCTCACGGGTGAAGGAGGGCGCCAGGACAACGTCGGGGTTGACCGCCACATAGTACTCGCCGCGGCTGCGGGCGATGAGCGCATTGTGCGCCGCCGAGAAGCCGACGTTGCCGTCGGCGTAGATGCGCTCGCCCGGCCGCGTCAGGTCGTCCAGCCGAGCGCGCGTCTCATCTCCGGACGCGTTGTCCCAGACCAGGAGCTCGGCCGCCACCCCGCCCTGCTGCCGCACCGACGCGAGGCAGGCGGCGATGACGTCAGCCGAGTTCCAGGTGACGATTCCAAAAGAGACCAATACCATCAGCGGTCGGCACGGCTATGGCGCTAGCTTCCGCATCGGAACGAGCGTGATGGGACCCAGCAGGCCAGAAGGCTCCAGCTTCCACGAGGCAGCATCGAACGGCTCGTAGCGGATGTCCACGATGTTGATCTCGCGCATGATCTTCCAGCGCTCACCGCGCCGATCCATGTCCCGGATGCGGTTGGCGGCGGTGTTGGTCACGTCGATCTCCAGGATGTTGCGGCCTGGCCTCAGATACTGGCCCACCCGCATCCTGAACGGGATGGCCCATGCCGTTTGCGCCTCGCGGCCGCCAACGCGCACGCGTGCGCTCTCACGCACGTCGCCGAGATCCAGCAGCCAGTCGTCTGCTGGCTCCCGAGGCAGCTCGATCTCGATGCGGTAGCGGGCCGTCCCGCCAAACCGCCTGGCATTGTCGTCTCCTAGCTCGGTCCACGATTTCAGCTCGGTGGCGTCAATCCGCTGCGGCAGGACCGGGCCGCCTTCGAGAAACTGGATGCTCCACGTTCCCGTCACCGCGACCCGCTCACCAGACGGGGTGAGATACGTCCACGCGCGTCGCTGCCGCAACGCATTTGCTGATGTGCGTACCACGAACGACTCACCCGGCCGAATCCGTAGGTATACCTCGAAACGTCCGTCGGCGCCTTGCCGCGACGCCGCGACGCCTGTCGCGCCGCTGAGCGGATCGAGAAGCATTACCCCGCGCGCAGACACTCCCAGTGGAATCCACCCCTCGACGGGCTCGGCCGACAGGTTCGCCAGGAAATAGTCGTGTCCAGCATCGCTCTCACGCCTGATGAATCCGACGCCCTTCCGGGCAATCGGCTCGTGCGGCACCTGCGCGTGCTCCAGCGCAGAGCGCACGTCGCCCCGGAACATCACGCCTCGGCCCGTACGGCGCTCGTCGACGGCCGCTCGGTTGCTTCGTCGGAAAGCCAGCCCAGCGGTCAGCCGGCGGAGCTCTTCGCGCCGCTCATCGAGGCGGCTGTACCCTGGGACGTCCTTTGGAAGACCGGCAACGATCACTGTCGCGCCGCTCTCCGCGAGCTTCACGATCCGTTGCACTGTTCGCAGAGGAACGACATCCGCCGCCGGCACGACCAACGCCTTGTAACGACCCCCCGGAGTGGCGAGCCTGCCATCTTCCGCACGCGTGTGCATCAACTGATCGTCGGAGATGTAGTCGAATGCGTAGCCAGCCTCGTCGAGCTGTTTCGCCAGCTTGCCGACCGGCTCGTCGACCAGGAAGCCAACGTCGTGGACCGTGAGCTGCTTCGCAAGCCCATCGGGATCGTTCCATACGTCGTGCGCCGGCCAATAGAGCAGGATGTCGTTGTCGGGGCGCCCGCCCTGGAGAATCGACTGTACCCGTTCGACGTACTGGTTGAGCGCCGCGAAGTCTTTCCACCAGGTGTTGTTCGGGTTGAACTGCGTGGCCGCGTAGAAGAACCAGCCGGGCCACGGTATGTCGGGCGGTGAATAGACGGTGCCGTGGTAGAAGATGTGATTGATCCCGTCGAGCCACACGCGGTCGATTTCCGGCTTCACGTAGGCAAGCGACACCTTCCAGTGCTCGCGCAGCCAGGTCGCCGTCTCGCACGACGTGAGCCGGCGCCCCATGACGTGCGCAGCAGACGAGGCCATTCGGCTGACGATGGGCTCCGGGAGATCCTGATCGTGCCGGACGGCCGACCGGTCGCGCCGCAAGCCTGGAATGGGAAAAGGAGTCGACCCGAAGATTTCGGTCTCCGGAATGTCGACGGCGCCATAGAGGTCCAGCAGGTTGGCGGGCGCCCCGTGCGACTGGTTGCGGACGATGAACCCACGCTCGTGCGACCATTCTGCCCAAGCGCGGAGGAAGTCGAGGTGTAGCCGCGACAGCGTGGTGCGGTAGTCGCTCTTGATCCGGGCGAGGCGATCCGCGTCCATTGCCTGGTTTCCGACCAACGCAGGGGCAAACTGCTGAAGGTCGTACCCGTGCATCTCACGGAACAGGTCGGGCAGGCGATCCGTCCAGCTTGCATCGACGTACTCGAAGGAGTCGTGAAACTGCGCGCGGATCAACTCGCGGGGAAAGCCGGCAAAGGCGCGGTCGAACGGCTGGAGGTAGCGCCGTAGCGCATCGATGGAATAGGGGTTGACGACGAGGCCTTCGCCGCCAGGAGCGGCGCGCTTGACCTGCATACCCGTCGATTGCCCGGCGAGTCGCCCGTCCCGCAGCACGGCGCGCGCGCTCGAATCCGGCTCGGTCACCCATGGGCCTCCGAAAGGCCATCCGGTTCCCGTCGCCATGTCCACACCGAGGCCGAGACGCTTAGCCTCGCGTCCGACGTGCTCGAGCATCTCCATGTATCTCGGTGTGAGGAAATCGATGTAGCGGTCTTCGTAGCCGCGTGCGCCGTAAATCGGCGTGATCTCGACGCCCCCGACGCCTGCCGCGGCCAGCGCCTCGAGCTGCCAGGTGAGCGTCTTCTCGTCCACGGCGCTGCCTGGCCACCACCAGCGCGTCCACGGCTTTGCGGTGTGCCCGGCAACCGGCCAGCCGAGCTCACCTGATCGCTGGCGCGTGTGGACGACCGCGTCAGCAGTGATCAACAATCCGACCAGGATAAGCGCCAAGAGATGAGCTATCTTCACGACTCTCCCGCACGAATGACACGGATCAGTGACCGCCGCACGGCCAAGGCAGAATGCCGTCCGCGCAATACGTAGCGCGGGGCCTTCAGGCCCCGCGACGCGCGGGCTGAAGCCCG
>JBOGIN010000443.1:0-3480 GCA_050742275.1 Vicinamibacteraceae bacterium | reverse complement strand
GGCAGAAGGCCCGCGCGCAACTTAACGGTCGCCTTGTCATCTGTCGCCAGGGCGACGGACGGCATCCAAACAGACATGACTACCAGCAACGCGAGAAGAAACGAACGATTGTTCATGGTGTCACCCCTTTGCTTGCAGGCCGCGGCCTGCGCCCGTGTCCCTTTACGCAAGGGCAGGGCCACACCGCGAGCGAAACAGCGGTGACGCCAGAAGTCGTTGATGCGACGCGGGATCAGGGCAGGCGATGGGGCAGGCGCGTCTCAGAGGTGAGGATCAGGGCGTGAAAAACGCGAACTCCGGTTGGCGGGTAGCAGTGGGCCGCCGCCGATGGCTTACCCGCGCGTTGTTCGAACGTCGACCGGAACCAGGAGCGCTTGCTCACCAGCACGGTCGATTCGAAATCTGACGGTCATACGCGACGTCGGGCAGCATGACGCATCGCCCTCCCGAAAGCGCGCGAACTCGCTGCTGATCGTATCCGCCTCGATGATGCGCACCGCGCCGGCGAAGCCGTCTCGGCCGGCCGTCATCGGCTGGGGTGACAGCGTGCCGGCAAAGCGACCCTGCACGAACACGAAGATTTGGAAGTGCGTGGGCTGGCACGCTGCGTCTGCTGCGGTCATGCCGGCGAGAATCTCGACATCACCGCGCGTCAGCTCGCGATCGAGGTGGTGATAGGGCATCCATCCGTTCTCTTCGAGCGCACGATGTGCGGCGCTCTCACCGCGCGTGATGGCGCAACGCGCGCGAAGCGCATCAGGATCTTCACCAGCCGCGGACGCAGCTGCCGGCAACCGCTCAGCGTGATTCCAGTTCGTCAGGGGGCGATCCAGCCAGCTCGTCGTCGCCGTGCTCTGGCGGGCGAGCGCGGTCGAGGTGAGCAGGACGGCCAAGCCCGTGAGCAGTCCACCGGCGATCCGTTGGAAATCGACGAACCGGTTCATCCGGCTCCCGGTCGATCGAGACGGGCGTGTGCGCATGGCCTCCAGCCTACATCGTGTTGCGTGATCCGCGAAAGTCGACGCGCATCCTCGGGCGTCCCCGCCCGCCAACCTGGCAGCCGCCCCGCCTGGCAGGCGCTACCGCCGTGCTCGCAGGGCGGTTTCACCGAACGCGCGGCGAACGGTAGAATCAACGCACACGATCTGTCACTGGTTCGTCGTTGGGCTTTGTGCTTCAGGAGGTGCCTGTGCTCCCGTCCACCCCGGTCTCCGCGTCCGAACGGCAGCTGCCACTCGACGCCCTGCGCGGGTTTGCACTCCTCGGCATCCTGGTGATGAACATCCGGATGTTCTCGATGCCGTTTGCCGCGTACTTCAATCCAACGGCGTACGGCAGCCTCGATGGCCCGAACTACTGGGTGTGGCTCGTGAGCCACGTGCTGTTCGACCAGAAGTTCATGACCATCTTCTCGATGCTCTTTGGCGCGGGCATCGTCTTGATGACCGGTCGCGCGGAAGCACGCGGCGACGGGGTGGCGGCGCGGCACTATCGCCGAATGTTGTGGCTGCTCGTGTTTGGGCTCATCCACGCGTATGGCCTGTGGTCCGGGGACATCCTCGTTCTGTACGCGCTCTGCGGCGCCTTGGTCTTCCTCCTGCGCCGCCGGTCGCCGCGGACGCTGTTGGTCGTTGGCGTCCTGGTCCTCACGGTTGGATCGCTCATCTCATTCGGCGCCTATGCCGGCATGCAGTATCTGCCGCCAGAAGAGGTCGCGCAAATAGAGCGCGAGCTAGGGAGTCCTTCGCGCGAGGACATCGCGCAGGAGCTCGCCAACTATCGCAGCGGCTGGTGGGGACAGATGCCGGACCGTGTCAAGCGGTCGCTCGGATTCCAGCTCCAGGTGTTCTGGCTATGGGGCATGTGGCGCGCCGGCGGTCTGATGCTCGTCGGGATGGCGTTGTACAAGCTCGGTGTCCTTTCTGGAAGGAGTCGGCCGCAGCTCTACGTGGCGCTCGTGGCCGGTGGCGCGTTCATCGGGCTCCCGGTCGTTCTCGCGAGCGTGCACGACATCGACCGTTACGACTGGGGCTCCTTGCGCGCATTCTTCGTCGACAGCCAATGGAACTATTGGGGAAGCCTGCTTGTCAGCCTCGGCTACGTTGGGCTCGTCATGCTTGTCGTGACACGAGGGATGCTCGGCCCGCTGGTGGCGCGGCTGGCAGCGGTTGGACGAATGGCGCTCACGAACTACCTGTTGCACACGCTCATCTGCACGACGGTCTTCTATGGTCACGGCCTCGGGTACTTCGGCTACTTCTCGAGAACCGAGCAAGCGCTCCTGGTGGTGGGCGTGTGGCTCTTCCAGTTGATTGCGTCGCCGTTGTGGCTCCGGCGCTTCGAGTTCGGTCCCTTCGAGTGGCTCTGGCGCGCGCTCACCTACGGCCAGGCGCCGCCGTTTCGGCGTGCCGCGCGGGAAGCGGCAACAGGCGTCGCCTGATGCGGTGTGGCAGCCTCGTCTGGTGACGGGCGGCGGGATTGCCGATCGCGTCGAACGGAAACGCGTGCGAACGACGCCGGCGTCACACCGAGGATTCGCCGCATCCATCGAGCCATGTGACTCTGATGCGCGAACCCCGTCTCGATGGCGATCTGACTGGCGGGCCTGTCGCCACGCAGAAGCAGCGACTTCGCTCGTTCCACCCGCCGCTGTACCACATACTCATGAACGGGAGCTCCCAGCGAGCGCTTGAACAGCGTCTTGAAGTGTGACGAGCTGAGCCCGGCGACGCTTGCCAACCTCGCGAGAGAGAGGTCGTGCTCCAGGTGCGCGTCGATGTATTCGGTCACGCGTCGAAGCTGCGGCTTCGAGAGGCCGCGGCTGGCCGTCTGCCGCGCCGGATGGCGGCCGAGCGAATGAATTGCCAGTGCTGATCCCAGGCTCTCAGCATAGAGGAGGCCACCGGGGTGACCGGCTGCATGCTCCGCCTCGAGCGCCCACGCGATGTGCTCGATTTGCGGATCCCTGATCTGACACCGCAGGTCCAGCCCGGCTCGATCCGGATCGATACCCATGTCATCGGCTGTCCGACGCAGCAGGGAGGGTGTGATTTCGAGCACGATTGATGTGTTCGCGTCATGTTCCTCCCACGCGTCGGACATGCCGGCGGGCAGGATGTCGATGTCGCCGCGAGTGTAGAGATATCGATCGCGCTGGCACATGGCGCGAACGGGCGGTCCAGCGTGTACCTTGATGCGATGCTCAGGCCATGCCTTCAGCTCGACCACACCGGGGGCTGTCGAGTGCACACCGACGCGCAGTCCAATTCGGGGCCGCGGCTCCTCCCATCGTCTTGGAACCGAAGCGGTTCCGGCATGATTCGTGGTCATTGCGCCCAGCTCCTGACCGTCCATCGTCGTGTTCGCGTCACCTGACTCTCCGACGCTTTGTCCAAGATGGAGGTTCCCGGCTGCCCGAGCCGGTCGCCGTCCAAACGTGCTCGCAGTTGTCCGATCGTGCGCGACAGCGGGATGTGTATC
>JBOGIN010000442.1:0-3356 GCA_050742275.1 Vicinamibacteraceae bacterium | reverse complement strand
CGTCGACCGACTCAACCGGCCCCTGCTCTCCCGCAAGCTCGATGATATCCACGCCTTCCGGCGCTTGAACCAGCGGTGTCCGCTTCTGTCGCCGAATCCAGTCCCGGCAGAGGTTGAGCGCAATGCGATAGAGCCAGGACGAAAACTTCGCGTGGCCGCGAAATGCGCCGAGCGATCGGAACGCGCGCAGGAAGGTTTCCTGACACACATCGCGGGCATCTTCTTCTCGGCCGATCACGCGATAGGCAAGGGCGTAAATCGGCCGCTCCCAGCGCAAGACGAGCTGGTTGAAGCTCTCCAGGTCGCCGCCTGCCGAGCGGGCGACCAGTTCTTCATCAGATGCCATGTCGGGTTGTGCGCGCCAGCCCGATCGGTGCCCTCTGCGGAACGGCCCGCGCGGGCGAGTGCTCACCTTCCTGGGCTAGCGTTCCGGGGCTAGCCTCCTCGGCCGCCCTTCCTGGACAGTTGGCACCGCGTCTGACCCTTACCGCTGTTGCGTCTCCCTTCAGGCCCGTTACTAGTGCTTAGACGCTACTCCGCACCGGGCGGTCGGCGGCGGCAGTGCAGCAGACGCCTTCGGCTGGGGAATCGCTCGGCGGGCGGGGCGGTCGAGCGCGTCCTCTCAGTATAACGCCCCTTGACACAAAGGCTTAGCCAGAATCTCCGCCGCCGCATGCTAGAGTAGAAGCGTAGCGTCTGATGATTCAGCTTCAGTCCCTCAGTAAAGCCTTCGGCGACCGGATTCTCTTCGACAATGTGACGTGGCAGTTGGGCGCGCGCGACCGAGTCGCGCTCTGCGGCCCTAATGGCGCCGGCAAGACAACGCTTCTCCGCATGCTGGCCGGCCTCGACGACGTCGACCAAGGCGGCATCGTCAAGCCGGCCGCGCTCACCATTGGCTACCTTCCGCAGGACGGCGTCGTTCACGCAGGCCGGACGCTCGCCGACGAGGTGCGCCTCGCGTTCGCATCGCTCGTGGCCATGCAGTCGGAGATGGAGGCGCTCGAACGACGGCTCGGCGACGCCACGATTCCCGAAGCCGAGCACGACGCGATGCTGCACCGCTACAGCGATCTGCAGGATGCCTTTCGCGCACAGGACGGCTACACGATCGACCTTCGCATTGCGACGGTCACCGCCGGCCTCGGCTTCGGCCCTGACGACCTGCAGCGCCCGGTGGAGACCTTCTCGGGCGGCTGGCAGATGCGCATTGCGCTCGCGAAGCTCCTTCTCGGCCGGCCGAATCTCCTGCTGCTCGACGAGCCCACGAACCATCTCGACCTCGACGCGCGGAACTGGCTCGAAGAGTATCTGGTCGACTATCCGCACGCCGTCCTGCTCGTCTCGCACGACCGATATTTCCTTGACGCGGTGGCGACGCGTATCGCGGACCTCACGCTTCGCACGCTCACGGACTACCGCGGCAACTACAGCGAGTATCTGCGAGAGCACGCAGCACGCATGGAGCGGCTGCGCACGCTCAAGCGCGAGCAAGACGAAGAGGTGGCCCGCATCAAGCTGTTCATCGATCGCTTTCGCTACAAGGCCACCAAGGCCGCGCAAGTGCAGAGCCGCGTCAAGCTGCTCGAGAAGATCGTGCCCATCGAGGTGCCGCCGGAGCGCAAGCGCGTGCGCTTCACGTTTCCCGTGTGCGCCAAGAGCGGACGCGCGGTCATCGAGCTCCGGGGCGCCTCCAAGACCTACGATAACATCTGCGTCTTTCGACAGCTCGACTTGCTGGTGGAGCGCGGCGATCGCATTGCGCTGGTCGGTCCCAACGGCGCGGGGAAATCAACGCTCATGCGCCTCCTTGCCGGCGTCGAGGCGCCGGACACCGGCGCTCGCGCGGAGGGCCACCAGCTCGTGATGCAGTATTTCGCGCAGGACGAAGCCGCGCGCCTGGATCCTGACCTCACGGTCTACGAAACGCTGGCCGCCGGCTCGCCCATGCACATGGTGCCGATGATTCGCAACATCCTCGGCGGCTTTCTCTTCAGTGGCGACGATGTGAACAAGAAGGCGGCCGTGCTCTCGGGCGGCGAGCGCACGCGGCTGGCGGTGGCCCGGATGCTCCTTCGGCCGGCCAACACGCTGCTGCTCGACGAGCCGACGAACCATCTCGATCTCGATTCGAAAGATGTGCTGCTCGACGCGCTCGAGGACTTTGGTGGCACCTTGGTGCTCGTCTCACACGATCGTTACTTCATCGATCGACTCGCGACGAAGGTTGTCGAGATCGGTCACGGCGAAGCCGTCGTCTATCCCGGCTCGTACGAAGAGTTCCGCTGGAGCAAGCAGAGTCGTCAAGAACCAGGAATCGGGAAACAGGACACGGGAAACAGGAAGCAGGCAGCAGGCTTCAGGAAGCAGGATTCAGGATTCGGGATTCGGGATTCGGGCGGGAAACGGAAATCTCTTACTGGCCCGCCCCCGACGTCCGGCGCATCGGCGGGGTCAGGCGCATCGGGAACGAAGGTGGCGGGCGGTGAGCCCCGCGTCCTCTCGCGCGAGGAGCGAAAGCGGGCAGAAGCAGAAGCCCGGCGTCAGCGCCGCGCGCTCGAAGCGCGGCGCGCCCGCGTGGCCACGCTCGAAACAAGGATTACCGAGCGCGAACAGGCGATCCGTGACCTCGAAGCCCACATGGCCGAGCCAGGCTTCTACCAGGCGCTCGACGCATCGCGCGCCGTCATCGAGCAGCACCACGCCCTCATGTGGGAGGTCGGGCAGCTCCTCCAGGAGTGGGAAGACCTCAGCAATGAGTCTTGAGCTCGACGCTTGAGTTTCAAGGCTGCGTGTTCGAGCCCTCGAAAGTGCGACCCACCCGGCGGGTCCTGTTTCCGGTTTTTCGGTTTCCGGTTTCCCGTTTCCCGTTTCGTAATTCCCGATTCCCCATCCGCTCTCAATTTGGTAATCTAGTCCGTGGATGAGCTTCCTCCCTGTGCGGCGTGATTGACAGGCCGGTTGACGAACAAAGCAATTCCCAGTCACAATTTGGTAATCTGCATACATTACTGTGTGCGACGCAATCCCATTCCGGGTGCGTTGCGCGGATTTTTTGGCCCAATCTTGCCTGGTGGCACCTCCTCGGATTGCGGCATGGGGCTTGCGCTGACGGCTGACGCCGGCGATCGAGGCGCGGTTGGCACCAGGATTTGGTGCCGGCCAACCGCTCCGACTCGCGCTCTGGCGTGCGCACACCCGCCCTTCAGAGCCGTCGGAGAGGAGCTGGCGCCTTGAAGCCACGAGCATCGGGCAAGGGGCCGGAGCAACGGGCTGCCCGGTATGCAGCACGGTCGCGGCGTACCCGCGACCGAGGTCGGACGGGACGCGCGGGAACAGGTCACGTTCCGGAGCTG
>JBOGIN010000441.1:0-11061 GCA_050742275.1 Vicinamibacteraceae bacterium | reverse complement strand
AGCAGGAACAGCGGCAGGAACACGAGCGCCACAATCATCGTGGCAAAGACCACGGACTGGCGGATTTCGGTGCTGGCTCGGTACACGACCACCAGGACCGGCAGACGCTCGGCTTCGGGACGCCGCGCGTTCTCGCGCAGTCTCCGCGCCACGTTCTCCACATCGATGATGGCATCGTCCACGAGCTCGCCGATCGCGATCGCGAGCCCGCCAAGGCTCATCGTGTTGAGGGTCAGGCCGAAGCGATCCAGCGCCAGGAGGGCGGCCAGGATCGAGAGTGGCAGCGCGAGCAGCGTAATGAGCGCGGCACGACCGTTCATCAGGAACAGGCTCACCACCAGGATCACCAGGGCGGCGCCTTCTAGCAGCCGAATGAACAGATTGTGGAGCGACTGTTCGATGAAGTCGGCTTGCCGGAACAGATCTCGATGAATCTGCATCCCGTCAGGTAACGCTCGCTGGATATCGTCGAGCGTTGCCTCGATCTCCGCCGTCAGCTCCAACGTGTTCACCGCTGGCTGCTTCTGAATGCCGATGATCACCGCAGGCCGCGCGTTGTGCGACGCGTCACCCCGCTTGATGGCGGCCCCCTCGCGCACCGCGCCGACATCACGGATCAGCACCGGTGCCGCGTCCGTCGTCTTGACGGAGACGGCGGCGATGGCGGCGATGTCCGTGAGACGGCCAAGACCGCGCACGAGATATTCCTGCCCCTCCGCCACCTGGAAGCCGGCCGTGGCATTGCGGTTTGCCGACGTGAGTGCCTCCTCGACCTCCTCCAGCGTCACCCCGTGGGCGGCGAGCCGTGCGGGGTCGAGCACCACCTCGTACTGCTTCTGCTCCCCACCGGTGGCGATCACCTGGGACACGCCAGGGACGGCGAGCAAGCGTCGCCGGACGACTGTCTCGGCGACCGTCCGGAGCTCGAGCCCTGAGTGCTGATCCGACTGGAGGTCGACGAACAGCACCTCACCCATGATCGAAGACACCGGTGCGAGGAACGGTGGCTCGACGTTCGGCGGGAGCGCCCCTGACACGAGCGTCAGCTTCTCGGTGACCGTTTGCCGCGCACGGTTGATGTCCTGGCCCCAGTCGAACTCGACCCAGACGACGGCGACACCCACGGCGGTGGCCGACCGGACGCGGCGGACCCCGGACGCGCCGTTCAGCGCCGATTCGATGGGAAACGTCACCAGCGGCTCGATCTCGAGTGGATCCATCCCGGGGGCTTCGGCCAGGATCGTCACGGTCGGCGCCGTGAGGTCCGGCAGCACGTCGAGTGGAATGCGGGACGCCGTCCAGCCGCCCCAGACGAGAAAGGCGCAGGCCAGCGCGGCGACGATCGTGCGGTGCTCAAGTGACCAGCGAATCAGCCCATCAATCATGTTCACCCTCGCTGCTCAGTGCACGTGGCCATGGGCCGGAACGGTTGTGGAAAGTGACGCGAGGCGTACGAGGTAGGCTCCCTTCGTCACCACACGGTCGCCGGGCTGCACGCCTTCGACAATCTGAACGAGATCGCCTGTTCGTGGTCCGAGTGTCACCGCGCGGCGCTCGAAGGTTTCGCCATCCTGCTGGACGAACACGATGGGCCGCCCTGCGTCATCCACGATCGCAGCGGCTGGCACGACCGGCCGGGGCGCGGTGGTGTCCATCAGCAGGTGCAAGACCACGGACTGGCCGACCGGCAAGTCCTGCGTGCGATTGTCGAAGGCAAACGTGATCGGCAGCGTGCGCGATTGTGGATCCAGCACTTTGCCCACGCTCGCCAGGCGCCCCACGCGCACGCGGTCTTCATCCCCAGGGATTTCAATCTCCGCCGCTGACACCGCTCGCACCCTTCCTGCTTCGGCCTCCGAGACCTGACCGACGACATGGACCTGTGCGGCATCAACCACACGAAACAGGAGCGTGCCGGCGGCCACATTGGCGCCGGTCGCCGCGTCCCGCTGCGCAATGACACCACTCACGGGCGCGCGAATGACGAACAACCCCTCGGCGTTGGCGGTGCCACCGGCCTGTGCGGTGCCGTACTGCGCAAGACTCGCCTTCGCGGCGGCCAGCCGCGCCCGCGCCTGCTCCTCAGCCGACCGCGCCTCGTCGAGGCGCTTCTCGGGCGCAGCGCCAACGTCCGTCAATCGTTCCGCACGTGCGCGATCGCGCGTGGCCAGTGCCAGCGCCGTCTCCGCTTCCGCGCGCGCTCGTTGCAACTGCGGAAGATCGCCGGGCACCGACGGCCGGGGAAGGAGGCGCGCCAGCGCCTGCCCGCGCGTCACACTGGCCCCAAGTGAGAGAGCGAGTACCCGTGTCAGACGCCCGTCGATGGGGGCGACGACGTCGGCTGCGCCGCCGGGTCTGGCCTCGAGCCGCGCGGGCACGCGAATCGATTCGCGGACGGCTTGTTCACGGACGACCGCGGTGCCGAAGTCGAGGGTCCACTGTTGTTCCTTCAAGAAGCTGATGCCCGCCACGTCGTCGCCACCCTCTGCGGCGGCGGCGCGCGCGGCTGCGGCATTGGCGTGCACCTCGACCTCGCCGACGCGGTGCTCATCGCTCACGCCTCGCGAGCGGACCGCGATGACGAGCTCACGTGTGCCGGCATGCGCCGGCGTGACGTCGACGCCGAAGATCCCCGGACGGGAAGGCCGCTCCACGCGAAAGACTTCTGGCTCGCCAGAGCCGCCGCGCAGATGCACCTCAACATGGCCATCCGTCAGCGGCTTGAACGTGTCGAGCCGCGTCAGGTGAATCGCAAATCGCGACGTGTGGCCGACGGTAAGCGGGGGGAACTCGGCGAAGAGCTCCGTCTGGTCGGTCCAGCGGGTCACGCTCAGTGCTTCTGGCTCCTCCTCAGCGGCGGTGGCCGGTGGTGCGGGCCGGTTGCAGCCGGACGCGATGAGACATGCCAGCAGGATGCTGCAAAGGTGCTTTAGGGCCACAGGTCGTCTCCTACGGCGCGCTCGAGGGCGATCTGCGCCAGGCGTGCGTCAAGCCGTAACTCGATACTTCGGATCCGCGCGCGTGAGGCCGTGCGAACAGCGTCGAGCAGCTCCAGGATGCCCACTTCGCCTTCCCGATAGGCGACCTCCGCGATCGCCGTCAGCTCGTCTCCAGCGGCTTCCGTATCCTCCGACACGGCCGCCTGTCGCAGCTCCAACGTTTCCCGCGCTCGGATAATCTCACTGCGAATCTCATGCTCGATCGACGCACGCTCGGCCTCCGCCCGCGCGCGTTCGGCCGACCACCGTGCCGCCTCGCGTCGGCCGGTATCGAACAGCGGCACCGACACGCCCACGCCGAAGACGCCGCCGACGTCGCGGTCAGGCTCATCGCCCGCTCGCTTGAGGCCGCCGAACAGCGTCGGCGCTGGAAGTCGGGCGCGTCGCGCGGCCTCAGATTCCAGATCAGCCCGTTCAGCAGCGCGTTGCAGCGCCCGTAGCTCTGGTCTGGTGGACACGGCGCGCGTCAGGAGCCCGTCGAGGGGCGCAGGCGCCTCCGTGGCAACGACTCCCGGCACGATTCGGCCGAGCGCGACATCGCGCGGCAGCATGGACGTAACCGTTGCTCGTCGGTCCGCGAGGTCGACTGCTGCCGACGTTGCGAGTCGCCGTGCGTCTCGGAGCTCCTGCTCGGCCCGAAGCCGGTCGAAGCGCGACCCTTCGCCTTCGCGCTCACGCGTCCGCAGTATCTCAATCAGTCGATCGACCTCTCGCGTGTGCGCCTGCGTAGCGTCCAATCGGGCCTGCGCGCTGGTCAGTCGGGCCACGGCCTCGGCGGCATCGGCTCGCAGTGTCCAGAGCTGCGCGTCGCGCGCCGCTTCCGCCACGGCGGCGGCCGCCACGCCGGCTCGGGACAGGGCGGCACGGGCGCCAAACAACGGCAGCGACTGCTCGACCTGTAGAAAGTCGGTGAATCCCGCTCCTTCACGGCTGTAGGTCACGTTTGGATTCGGGTACGCCAGCCGCGCGCGTTGCTCGCGACGAACGACCTCCGTTTCGGCGCGAATCACTCTCGCCTGCGGCCCGTCTCGCACGATCAGGTCAACGACGTCTCGCTCGGTTCGGTCCTGAGCGGAGGCCAGCGAAGGCACCACCAGGCCGCACCCAGCGATCCAGGCACACACCTGGGCTCGGGTTGGCATCACACGGTCCTCGATCTGTTCGAATTGATGGAGACCACCCCGTGCCGCGTGCGGCATCGGCGCGGTCAGGTGATCAGATGTGGGCGATCAGTGGCGGGGCGCGAGGCGGGGCTTGCGTGAGGGGGGGCGGACCGTGAACGCGAACGTCCCTGAGCTCGCTCGTCGGATGTGATGGCGTCAATGGCGAGGCGAGGAGCGCGCCGCCACAGCCGGTCGTTGCGATCCAGACGTGCGGTACTGCCACGCACGCCCAAAGGACGGACATGGCGTGCTCTCCGGGATCGCAGGACGTCAACCGCGTGATGCCATCGTTCGCGTGCGCGTGAACCGGCGGGTGCTCGTGGGCGGCGGGGCCGTGATGATGCTCGGGATGGTCGTGGTCGGCGTAGTCGTGGATGTGCAGGCCGGACATCTGCCCCGACATGGACGCAATCGCCAGGGCGAGCAGATGGGAAACCAGGCGCCGCACAGCGCAAGTTTATGTGAAGTGCTAGACGGCTTCAACCGGCTAGCCGCCCGATAGGAGGTCGTCCTACTGCGTCGAGTCGTCGTCGTAGTAGCCGCGCTTCGTGCGCGCCATGAGGCCGCCGCGGTTCAGTTGGACGGAGATGTTGCGCCACTCCCCGTCGTTCCGCCGAACCGTCGGCTCGTAGGCGAGCAAGTACTGGCTGGCGAGCTCTTCCTTGATGTCGCTGTACACACCCTCGAGATCCTTGGGTTCCTGTGGGAAGAACACACGGCCGCCAGTCTGCTGTGAGAGGCGTCGCAGGATGTAGGGCGCCTCGCGCGGACTCCATGCCGTGGCCGCCAACTGCGGCCGACCCAACCCGATGCTGTAGATGATCGTGTCGGAGTGCGTGGCGAGATTCAGCACATCGTCGAGGCTGACCAGGCTCGACGTGTCTTCGCCATCCGAGAAGACCACCATCACGGGGCGGCGGTCGGCGATCGCGCGGTCCTTGGGCCGCATCTTGTTCAGCTCTTTCAGCATGATGTATATCGCGTCGTAGAGAGACGTCGCGCCATCCGCCGTCGTGCCCCGAATCGCGGCCTCGAGCGCGATGCGGCTGGGCGAGGGGCCATGGAGAATCGTGAGGCGGCTATCGAAGCTGATCGCCGTGCCGACATCTCTCCCTCCCAACTCCTTGACGAAGCCGGCGGCGGCCTCTTGCGCAATCGACAGCGCGTGCTGCATGCTCGCGCTCGTATCGAGGAGCAGCGCGAGCGCCAGCGGGACACGGGGCTTGCTGAAGAAGCTCACAGCCTGCCGGCGGCCGTCTTCGAGCACGACGAAATCGTCTTGCTCGAGATCGACGACGTAGCTCTCTCCCGTGTTCGTGACCGTGACGTTCAACACAACCAGATCGACGCCGCTGCGAAACGCGGGACGCTGACCTTCGACCGACAATCCCGCAAGCGCCACCAACGCGATCGTGAATCCGAGCCAACCGCGCAGCATGGGTTTCCTCATGGTGTCGTGAGCTTCAGTCGGTCGCCTTCGCCACCGACCTGTTGGGCGAGCTGCGCATACGTCGGCTCGCTCCACACGGTTGCCGCGCGGCGCAACAGCCCGGCAAGGGTGTCAGCGCCGAACGGGGTGATTTGCTCGTACGGCCAGCGGTGCTCTGCGGCCGCATACGGGACCAAGAAATCGAGGGCCCGGCGCACGCTGCGTCCATCGGGGGTGCGGTAGCGCCACAGGTCCACGCCGACACGATCACCGAGTGTCGCCAGACAGAAGAAGGCTCTCAAATTGAAGATGCTGTAGTGCCAGGAGCGTGTGCGCTCCAACTCACGCGGCTGATGACCGTCCGGCGCTATCTGGTGCGCGATACGCTCCTGCGCGCCAACCAACGTGCGCTTCGCGAGCCCCTTCTGCCCTGTGAACAAGGCGAGCGAAGCCACCTGCACGTCGTACCACGTTTCGTGATTGTTCCCGTTGCGGGACTCGGCCCGACCGTGAGGGCTGTCCCTCAGCCACTCGAGGTACGCGCGCATCCAGGCCTTCAATCCCTGCTGGTCCGCCTTCGTCCATGCCGGTGAGCCCGCGAGCAGCGTGACCCCATCGAGCAGCTCTGGGAGCTCGCGCGTCTCGATGATGCCGATGCCGCGTCCCTCGGTTCGGCCAGGGATTCCCTGGCCGAACCGGAGATGCGGGCTCATCCGCGTTTTCGTATCAAGAAACCATACTTGCACGAGTCGTGCCGCGTGCGTGGCGTAATTCGACTGTCCCGTGAGGTGAAAGGCAAGCGCGAGCGTCGGCACGGCGCTCAAGACGAAGCCGAGGTTGGCGCGATCGCTGATCCCTTGGATCTCCGGATTTCGCTCGCCGTCGCGGCGGATGTACGGCAGTCCATCCGGCTGGTTCGGATCGGGCCACCAGTACGGCGCCTGACTCATGTAGTCGTGCTTGTCGCCGCTCGGGGGGAGCACGGTCTTGCCCATCACGGATGGCGGCGTCACGGCCAGTGCTTTCCGCGCATCCTGCTCGAGCGAGGCGAGAGCCGGCGCCAGTTGCTGGTCTCCTTTCGCCAGACGTGCTCGCACCTCATCCAAGTAGTGAGCATCCAGTAACAGCAACGCGGGCGTCCGCGCCTCGGCGGCAATCAACCGCGGCTCCGCACGGGTCGCATGTACCGCGACCGCGGAAACAAGCAGGAGTATGGCGATCCGGATGAACCGACACCCGGCTGATGGCATTGACCGAGACAGTACGCCTTTGCGCCGTCTCCGGTCAACTGGGTGTTCGAAATGCCACAACCGTGTAAATCCCGGCCGGGACGGGGAATTTATTCAGCGCGCAGCGCGACAACGGGATCCACACGCAGGGCGCGGCGGGCAGGCAGGTAACAGGCCGCAAGCGCGGCCACTGTTAGCAGCAGGGAAACGGTCCCCAAGGTCAGCGGATCGGTAGGCGTGATGCCAAAGACAAAGGCCGCAAGGAGACGTGTTGTGGCCCAGGCGCCCACGAGGCCGAGCGCCACCCCGCCGACGATGGCCGGCACGAAGCCGGCGAGAACCGTTTGCACAACGCGGCGTGGTGTTGCGCCGAGCGCCATGCGTACGCCAATCTCCGGAGTCCGCCGCGCGACCGCGTACGAGGTGAGGCCGAAGATTCCGACGCCGGCGAGCAGGACACCGAGGCCGCCGACAAGCGAAAGGAGCAGGGCTCGGTGGCGGCGTTGACTCACGGAGCGGGCGATGACCGTGTCGAACGGCGTGACCTGTTGGACAAGGGCCCGCTCGGTCAGATTGGCTGTTTGCGTGCGCGCAAGTGGGGCGAGGGCGGAGGGATTCTCGACGCGTGCGACGAGGGTCAGCTCGACCTCGTCGGACTGGAGGGCCGAAAAGTACACCTCCGGCATTACGGCCTCTTCGAGTCCTTCGTGGCGAGCGTTGCCCACAATCCCCATTACCTCGCACCAAGGTGACTCGGAATTCACACGCACACGCCGTCCGAGCGGGCGCTTGTCGTGCCACAACCGACGTGCCGCGGTCTCGTTGAGAACGACCGCGCAAGGCGCACCGTCCCGGTCGGCTCCAGTGAAGGCGCGTCCGAGCTTCAGGGGCACTCCCATCGCTTGGAAGTAGCCTGGCAGCACATACCGGGGACTCACGTCGACTTTCTTGCGCTCGGGCCCGTCGACCTCCACCGAGCTGTACGCCCACGACCAGAAGGGCAGCGTGTCGATTGCACCCACTGCCTCGACGCCCGGCAGACGTCGCACACGTGACATGAGCTCGGCGTAGAAGACCCGCGCACGTTGCACCTGGCCGTCGCCCACCATCACGGGTATGGCTTCCAGGACGAGCACACGTTCCGGCTCGAACCCCGGGTCGATCGAGAGCACGCGGTGCAGACTCCTCAGCATGAGACCGGCACCGGCCATCAACACGAGTGCCAGCGCGACTTCGACGATGACGAGGGCCGTGCCGGTCCGTTGCCGCCAGCGTCGCGCGCTGCGACCCGGATCCTTTATAACGGTCACGAAGCCCGCGCGGCTGATGCGAAGCGCCGGCAGCAGACCGAAGAGAAGACCAGTGATCCCCGAGATGAGCAGGGTGAATCCCAATATTCGTATGTCGACGGTTGGTTGAACTTCCGAAGGCACGGCGCACCGGGAGCACTGCCACGAGGCTGTTCAGCGTCAACCATGCCAGCAGCGTTCCTGCCATGCCGCCCAGCAGCGCAAGAAGGACGCTCTCAGTAAGCGGCTGACGCAGAAGGCGCGAGCGACCGGCGCCCAATGACGCACGAATTGCAACCTCGTGGCTCCTACCAGCCCCGCGCGCGATGAGCAGGCCGGCAACATTGACACACGCAATCAGTAGAACAAAGCCTACGGCGGCCAGCAGCAGCAACAACATTCCACGTGTCGAGCGCATCGTCCACTCATGGAGCGAGCGCACTGCCACGCTGGCACGATTGCTCAGGGTGCCCGCGTTTCTGAGTTGCTGCGTCAGCGCTTGCATGTGGCGTCGCGTCTGCTCCACGGTGACGCCTGGCTTCAACCGCGCCATCAGGTGGCCACCCGCACCGGCGTTGCCCCGGGGGCTGGCGTCCAACGGAATCCAGAAGTCGGTTGAAGGGTCGTATGGAAATTCTTCAGGGAGAACTCCCACGATCGTACGTTGCCCTTCGACCATCCTGACGGAGCTTCCAACGATGGCGGGGTCGCCTCCGAACCGTCGCTGCCAGCAGCCGTAACTGAGGATGGTGACCGGCTGGCCAACATCGCTCTCGACAAACCACCTTCCTCGTGCGGGGAGTGCATCGAACAGCTCGATGAATCCTGGCGAGACAGCCGCCACAGACACACGCTCGACCGGCGACGCATCGAGGAGCGTCAACCTGTCCGAGTCGTACCACCCCATTCGGTCGAACACCTGATCGCGCGCCTGCAATGCCTGGAATGTTGAGAATGAAGGCAACAGACGCGCAGGCTCTTGAGGTGCTTCGGGCTTGAAGTAATCCCGAGAAAAGTCGGCGTGAAAGATTCGCACAAGACGTGAGCGGGGGTCGTACGTCAACGGCCGAATCAGCATGGTGTCGACGATACTGAAGATCGCCGTGGTTGCACCGATGCCGAGCGCGAGTGTGAGAAGAGCGATGGCGGCGAATCCGGGGCTCGCGCGCAGCGTGCGGGCGGCGTAGCGCAAGTCTTGGAGCAGATCCGCAACGAGCGATCGGCGCCGGGTGTCGCCGGGCACGATGGGATCGCATCCTCGCTGCTCGATCTGCGACAGCTCGCGACGCAACACTGCATCCTCCCGAAGCTCGTCGAGCGTTTGGCGGCGCGCGGTCTCAGGGGCAGCACCGGCCGCAATTAGCTCCGCATAGCGATCATCCAGATGCTGCGCGAGCTCGTGAGTGATCTCGATTTCACGCGCGGCATCGAGATCGGCCGCCGCGAGACGTCGTCTGATTTCATCGTCCCATTGTGACATGGCGAACGGCGTCAACTGGGCTCGAGACCCGCGACGCGGTTGATAGCAGAGACGAAAACCTGCCACTCGTCACGCTGCGCTGCGAGCATCTTGCGCCCAGACGGCGTGAGGCGGTAGTAACGGCGCCGGCGTTGACTCGGCTTCTCCATCCAGGTGCCCTGAATCCACCCGCGTTTTTCGAGGCGGTAGAGGAGGGGATAGAGCGCCGCCGCGCTGAACCGCAATGTACCTCCGGATCGAGACTCGATCAGCTTGCCGATCTCGTAGCCGTGGCGCGGCCGGCTCTCGACCAGCGACAGCACGAGCAACTCGGCGCTGCCTTTCTTCAGCTCCCGATCGCGTACCCGGGCACTGATAGCTCGCATAGCGATATATTAGATAAAGACTGTCGAGAGTCAAGCTTCATTCACGCCCGCAGCAGCGTGCGACGTCCCACAGCCGAAACGGCCCGCCGGACCGCCATTGGGGCGATCTCGGAGCACGTCGAGCGCGTAATGCAGATCGAGCCGTTCACCGAACCAGTCGGGGGTGGCCGTGCGCGGGCCAATGCGGATACCGGCGGCCGTCAACCGTGCCGTGCTGGGTGCGAGGGGGTCCGCCGTGTTGCCCTCCGTGCGCCATCTCGGCGCGGGTGGTGCTGTAGGCAGCGGCCGACCGTCGGGCCGGTAAATGCTGACCGTTCCATCCGGTGTCCGCGTCAGCGTGAACCCTTCTTCGTGCACCGTTCGATGGTGTCGTCGGCAGAGCAACGCGAGATTGGTCAGCCGCGTGGCACCGCCGTCTGCCCAATGTCGAATGTGGTGCGCGTCACAGTGCCGCGCGGTGCAGCCAGGAAATTGGCAATTCCAGGTGCTACAGCATGGGGCCAACGGTCTCCGCGACCCTTCTTTGGGGACAACAGTTGCCAGAGGGGCAGTATTCGCTTTCAACAGGCATCCTGGCGCGGAGGCCCAATCACGAACCACTCGTCGAAAATTTCTTGTCAAGAAAATTCGGTGGTGCAGACCGGGAGCAGAGGTAACTGTTCAGACCGGCCCCTGGCAGCAGTGGCAATGCTGACGCTCATTGCCGGGCTCGTTGGATCGCTCCTACCTGTCCGTGGTGTATCTCGGCGGCGCCGCATCGCTGGTCTGCCTCAGTCTGTCGACATCGGCGCCGGCGCTCAGGACCCTGGCCACGTGTGCCTCGGATTCTGTGTCTCGGGCGGCCAGGTCGGCGCCAACCGCGCTGTCGGCGGCGTTCTATCCGACCCCTACCGCCCGACCGGCGTCAGCTGGCCAACGCCATCGGCGGGGCCGGCTCCATCGTCAGGTCCCTGCTTGGCGGGGTTGTGCTGGGAATTGGATAGTCAGTGACGAACGTCTACGCGTCCGCCGCCATCCCTGCGGCGATTCCCTTGCGTTGTGGGTGCTAGGACGGGTGCGTGCCGCCTTGCCGTTTAGCAACTCTCGATCGCTCAGGGAGACTAACGC
>JBOGIN010000440.1:0-4084 GCA_050742275.1 Vicinamibacteraceae bacterium | reverse complement strand
GAGGAGCATGCCGCCGCGAGCAGCAGCGGGAGCGCGAGGACGGCTCGGATGGGCGTGCGCAAGCGTGACTCCCCCGCGTGACCGGGCTGCTGGCCGGGGAAGCCTACGGACTCCTGGTGAAAAGTCCGAGGATTCGGGGCGGGAGGGGGGACCATCCCGCGCGGTGCCATCGAGGTGACCCAGATCTGATCGAGCTGCCTAGTGGCGGGGCCATTGCTTGCCGAAAGGGATTGGTCGCGCGAATCCTGTCTCGATGAAGCGCGCTCGTGTAGGCGAAGCATGCCCGCGCGTACCTCCGGCGCGCCCACATCACGAGCCTGACGCTCGAGGCCGAGTCGCTCTCCGGGATTCCCACCGATCAGTGGTCAGCCCATCCGCAGATCGTGAGCGGGGGCACGTGGACGTAGGGCTCCATCAGGAGACTACAGGCCGGATTACACAGCGCGGTCAGATCGTCCTGACGAACTTTGAGTTCCCGTACCGCTCGACGAACGGCGCATGATCTGGGGGCGACGTCATCGCGCCTGACCACGATCCCCATGCTCCCTCATCGCTGTCCCTGCCCGGCACCATGTCCTCTGACGGCCACCAGGCGCCGGAAAGCGTTTACCTTGGCTGATCCTGCTCTTGATCAAGTCGATGCCAACGCGCATTGTTTTGAACGCTGCAACCTCCACCCCGCCATAGGTGGAGTCGGCCCTGCGATCCCGCTGCCGTACATGGTCAGAATACCGGCACACCACGCAGGGTAACCGCCAGTTTGGTGAGGAGTGAAATATCAATCACCTTGGGGTTTCTGCGGACGATCGGTAATAGACGGTGTATCCAATCACGGAGGGCACCGTGACGTTCAGTCGGCCGGCATCCTCTGTGAGTATGGTCTCCTCGGCGAGTAATTCACCCGAGTCGGGGTCAAAAATGAGGATTTGCTCCATCGGGAGCCCGCGACTGACGGTTCCATATCCGAAAGCCTGGCCGTCTCTTCCGGCTCGATCTTGCACCATCCCGTGGTAGATGACGTCGTCTGCTTCCGTGAGGACATCCAAGAGCAGGGCGTTCTCATGGGGTGACAAGGGTCGTACGTTGGCGACATCAAGAAACGCCGTCACGACTTCATCGAGATCCTCGATCTCGGGAGTCGTCGCCAGACGAGCACGAAGTTCCTCGGGCGTCGTCGCATCGGTGGGCAGTTGTGGAATGTGGAACTCCCCGGGGTCGTACTTGGTGACCCTCGTGCAGGTTGGAACGGCGTCCGCTTGCTGCTCAACGGCGGCCAGCACTTCGGTCCCTAGACGTTGACTCTCGCACGTGACGACACTGCGGTCGGGTGCGATCCACAGGTGGCGACGTGCTACGAGAATCTCGGAGCGTCCCTCGTTCCGGGACACGGCAGTGGAGAGATCCCAAGTGACCACCGCTCGGTGTGAAGCAGCCGCCGGCGCATGGGTCACGGCCGCCGCCGACAGCTCTGTCAGCATGGCCGGGTCCGCGGGGACTTCCGCGCTGGATTCGATTATGAGCCTTGGCGTCGCAATGGCCCCCCGGCTACTGCCACCGATGAGCCTTGGGACTCCGAACGTTGCGACGAGGATCCCAATCAGGAGGACGGCAACCACACGTGGTGTCGCGGCCGGAATCAACACCCGCCTGGGCCCGAGACGCTTCTTCGGAAGCTGCTCGGGGCGTGGCATGCGAATGATCCGTTCTCGGATGTGCCGCTTGTCGTCCGCGCTCGACAACTCCTGTCGGGTGGCAGGGTCATGGTCCGCAAGCAACTTCATGAGGAACCTCCGGTCATTCACGGTCGTGCTCCCTCCTGGGTCTCTCGCAGGGGTGGCGGTAGACGCGATGAGCGAGGGGCACGGCGAAGCGCAGCCTCAAGCCGGCGCCGAGCGCGATGCAGACGAACGCGGTATGTCGCCGGACGGCATCCCAGAACGATTGCCGCCTCGTCAGCGCTGAGTCTCTCCCACACCGTCAGGGCGATGACCTCGCGATCAACATCCGACAGCAGCCTGAGAGCCGCGCCGACGTCATGCGCAAGCTCGACCAATCCGGTGGCGTTTTCTCCGCCATCCGTCTCCTGGGGTGAAGCCACAGCGATCGTGCGCCACTCGAGTCGGCGAGCATTCAGAAGCAGATAGCGAGCACTCTTGTACAGCCAAGGGAGCTCCGCCTCTCGAGGAACCTCGTCAAGCTTCTGCCAGGCAAGCGTGAACACGTCCGCCGCGAGATCCTCTGCCGCCGCTGTCGGGCCTCGGCGAGCGAGATAGCGCACTACGGCGTCCCACTCCTCATCGAACATGCGACGAAATCTTGACGCGTTGGATTCCTCAGTCGCGCTCGACACCGCAGCCAGTCCTTCTGCTCGAAAACGCCGCCTCACCCGTGATGTGTTCCGACTGAGGTTCACCGTTACACATACCCGCGGTGGGGTGTTGGCGGCTGTAGTGAGGCTGGTTCAGCCAACTTCATCGATGATTACATCAGGGAGAAGCCGCCGGGGCCATGCATTGCCGCGAGAAGGCGTGTGTCGATTGACATGCAGCCGTCCGATGCGGAGCAGCACGCGCTGCGTCGGCCGTCACTGGTGATGACCCGGCGCCGGCACGTGGCGGGAGCGATATGGCGCCGGACCACAAGGCCGCCGTGCGTCAACAGTCGGCAGGGACCAGCCGCGTCGGGGCGGGATCTGGCTGTTCAGGCTCCGTGGCCGCGATCGCCCGGGCCCCCCCGCCCCAGATGGACCCGCAGGGCCAGGGACCGCCCACGCCCCATCGCCCACGGCATATCGCCAGAACGACAACCAGTCTGCTCCCGCGGAAGCTCGAATGTCCTCAGCGCATGAGCGCTTCAGTCGCCTCATTCTGAAAGATTGGTACGGCGATCCAGAGTAAGGACGGCGACGAGGAGTTATTCCTCGTTGTCGTTGGCCACGCTGGCTGTCTCAGGGTTGGATGTCGATTGACGAGGCGCGATCGTTGTTCGTAGAACCAACAAACGTGCTGTTGCTGTGGCCGGGCGCTGTCCATAGCAACGTTCCGCATGTGGTCGTGTCGTACGTCTTGGCGTCCTGCCCGAGGGTGTTGGCCCACGACGATGTCTGGTTCGCGAAACCGAAGTCGGCCAGACTCTGGCATCCGGTGTCCTTGAACTTCAGCATCCGTCCCTGGTGGTTCGAGTGCTCGAAGAGGCAGTACCACTCATTTGTGAAGGGTCCGCTTGGGCAGTCGCTCAGATCCTCGGTTGAGACGCCACCATCCGAGTCTCCACCCTCGTACTCGATCATGTTAGCGGTGGTGCTGAAACACCGAACATCATCCGCGCTGTAGACCCCGCAGTACTGCGCACCTTCCCAGCTCTCGGCGAGGTTGATGAGGCGACCTTCGTACTTCGCGACGACCCCGGCGTCGCTGCTGTCGGTGTCCTGTGACGCGATCGCAGCTTGCGTCCCCATTGGCGCGAGTAGCGTGAACATCATGCCGATTAAGAGCATCCCTCTCTTGCTCATCGTGTCTCCTCGATTACGGAGCGTTAGCAATCGGCGAATAGTCCATGGCAGCGGAGACTGTGTCAAGACCAATTCCACGTACGAAGAGTCAGTAATCTGTGTGTAACGGACACGCGCAGGCGTCCAAAGACCCCGTCACTACACTGCCCCGAACTCGCGTTCCGCACTTCTCGGCGGCGTTTTGGCCCCCCATGTTGGCGGTGGTCAGGTGACGCTGGTGTAGACGGCGTCGGGGATGTCGAGCAGGTCGAGGACTTGGCGTTGTAGCTCGGTGAGCTGGGGTTGGAAGGTCTTGATCGGTTGGCCGTCGGCGTCGTGGAGGTGGTGGCGTGCCAGGCCGGCGATGATCTCGAGCACTCGCGCGGCGGTGGGCGCTGGACAGCCGCGGTCCTCGGGGTAGAGCGACAGCTGGGTCAGGCCGCGGTCGGCCATCGCGGCGCGGATGTGGCGTTCGATGAGCGCCTGGATGAGCATGGCGATGAAGTGGCAGCACAGCAGCCCTTCGATGCGGGCGGGGTCGCGGAGGAACATCGGCGCGACGAGCTGGGTGCCCTTGAGCTGGGCGTGGCGTTT